>JBIQKU010000051.1:0-20207 GCA_044506225.1 Rubrivivax sp.
GCTTGCCGTCGGGCCGGTCGAGCACCTGGATCGTCGTCTGCCGCGGCGTGAAGCCCTCGGGCAGCGGCAGGCTGCCGCGCACGCTCTCCACGCGGCCCACCGAAATCTTCACCGGCTCCAGCGGCACGGCGCGCTCGCTGCCGCCGGCCGCGTTGCCGGCGACGGTGAGCTGCATCACGCCGTCGAAACGGGTGTTGGCACGCTCGCGCGTGAGCACCACGTCGTAGGCGAGCGCGCCGCCTTCCACACGGAAGCTGGCGGCACGCACGGCGATGGGCGCATCCCGCGGATCGGGCGGCAGCGAGTCGACCACCGCCAGCAGGTCGGCACGCAGTGCGTCGACGGTGCTGCGGCTGGCGGCGAGTTCCTCGGCGGCCTGTGCCTTCTCGGCATTGGCGGCGGCGAGCTGGCGGGCGGTGTCGTCCAGCTCGGCGCGCAGGCGCAGGCGCTCGGCGTCCACCTGCTCGAAGGACGTGACCAGCGCCGCCGACTCACTGGCCGACATGCGCGGGGGCAGGTAGCGCTCCTGGATCAGCAGCACGCCGCCGGCGCCGATCACGATGCCGCTCAGCAGCAGCACCAGCCAGCGCGGCACGCGGCGCTGGCGCCGGTGGCCGTAGGAATCGAAGACGACGGGTTTGGATCGGCCGAACATGAAGGCTCAGTGACTGCGGTGGACGCCGGAGCGTACAGGGCGGGGCGGCAGGGGCTGCAACCTGATGTCGCGCCTCGGGCCGGGCGACGCGCGCCGGGGCGGGCTCAGTCGTCGGGATCGTGCAGCACGCGGCCGGTGCCCACCCCCACGCCGACGCGCGCATCGCCGGCCGGCACGCTCGCGCCCACGCCCACGCCGCCGCTGACCTGACCGCGCTGGTTCACGCCGACGCCGACGCCGACCGGGCCGACGCCCGTGCCCACGCCCACGGTGACGCCGCCGCCGCTGCCCACACCCACACCCAGCGAGACGCCCGGAAGGATGGGCAGGCCCACGCCGATGCCGGCGCCGGTGGAGCCGCAGCCCGCCAGCAGCAGCGCGAATGCGGCCGCCGCAAGCGCGGGCCGTGTGGCCGCTGCGCGGGCGCGGGAGCGCAAGACCATGGTTCGCCAAGGGGTCATGGCGGCGATGGTAGGCCGCGCCCCGTTCCACAGGCGCCAGCGTGGCCTTGGCCCAACGCATCGGCCGGTGTCACGTTCGAACACAAAGAGGTCGGCGTAAATGTGAAGAATGCACTTTCACAGCAGTACCGATGTCCGTCCCTTGGCCGCTTCCTCCCCACCCGATACCTCGACGCCGGCGCCCGCCGGCGAGCAGCCCGAGCATGCGTGGGCGCTGGAGGCCTGCCGCTCGGTGATGGCGCCGCTCGCCCGGCTGGCGCTCTCGCGCGGCCTGCAGTACGGCCAGCTCGACGGCGTGCTGCGCCGGGTGCTGGTCGACGCGGCGCAGGCCCTGCACACCGATGTGCTGCCGCACCGCAGCGTGAGCCGCGTGAGCGCCACCACCGGGCTGAACCGCCGCGAGGTCTCGCGGCTGCTGGCCAGCCGCAGTGCGCGTGCCGCACCGCGCCGGTCGCCCGCCACCGAAGCCTTCACCCGCTGGCTGAGCGAGCCGCGCTGGCAGCGCGATGGCCGCCCGCTGCCCACGCTGCCGCGCCTGGGCCCGCCGCCCAGCTTCGAGAGCCTGGCCGCCTCGGTGACCAAGGACATCCCCGCGCGCAGCCTGCTCGAGGAACTGTGCCGCCTGGGCCTGGCGAGCGTGGACGACGACGGCGACACCGTGCGCCTGCTGCGCGACCGCTTCGTGCCGGTGGGCGACGCCGAACGCCTGCTCGGCTTCGTCGGCGCCAACGTCGGCGACCACCTCGCGGCGGCCGCGGCGAATCTGCAGGACGAGCACGCGCCGCCGCACCTCGAGCAGGCGGTCTTCGCCCGCGGGCTGTCGGCCGCGTCGGTCGAGGAACTGCAGCCGCTCGTGCGTGCGCAATGGCAGGCGCTGCTGCGCGAGCTGGTGCCGGCGATGCACCGGCTGATGGATGACGACAAGGCGGCTGGCCGGGCACGCGACCAGCGCCTGCGCGTCGGCATGTACGCCTACACCGAAGCGGCAGCACCTGCCGATGCGCCCGTGCCCGGCGATGCGCCGGCGCCGCGGCGGAGAACCCCATGACCCCCGACCCGAAACCTCTCTTCCTGGACTCGCCGTGCTCCCGGCGCACCGTGCTCGGCGCGCTCGCCGCGGCCGGCCTCGCCGCCTGCGGCGGCGGCGGCGACGGCATCGACAGCGGCGGCACCGGCGGCGCGCCGACCTCGTTCACCACCGGCAGCATTTCCGGCTTCGGCTCGGTGATCGTCAACGGCGTGCGCTTCGACGACAGCCAGGCGCTCATCGTCGACGACGAAGGCCGCACGCACGGGCGCGAGGCGCTCAGGCTGGGCATGGTGGTCGACATCGAGGCCGGGCGCATCGACACCCAATCCGGCGGCGACGACGATGACAAGCAGACCGGCGTGGCCAGGCGCATCGAGTTCGCGAGCGAGATCCGCGGCCCGCTGCAAGCGCTGGACGTGGCGGGCCACCGCTTCGTGGCGCTCGGCCAGACGGTGCACGTGGACGCCGACACGGTGTTCGACGACCTGCCCGACGGCCTAGCCAGCCTGCGCGTGGGCGACCTGGTGGAGGTCTACGGTTTCTTCGACGACTCCAGCGGCAGCTACACCGCCACACGCATCGAGCGGCACGGCGCACTCGACGCCTACAAGGTGCGCGGCCCGGTGGCCGCGCTGGACACCGCGGCCCAGCGTTTCGCCATCGGCGGCCTGACCATCAGCTACGCGGGTGTGGAGGATGTGCAGGCCGCCGGCCTTGCGGCACTGGCCAACGACCTGCTGCTGCGCATCGAGCTGCAGACCACGCCGCGCGACGGCGAATGGCTGGCACGCGCCGCGCGGCCGCGCGAGCGGCGCATCGAAGAAGGCGTGGCGGCCACGCTGGAGGGCTTCGTGCGCGACCTGAGCGCCGCCGGCACCTTCCGGCTCAACGGCATCACGGTGGACGTGAGCGATCCGCAGCTGCGCTTTCGGCGCGGCGACCGCAGCCAACTCGTGGAAGGCGCACGCGTCCAGGTCGAGGGCGAGATCCGCGGCGGCGTGCTGCGCGCCCAGCGGGTGCACATCAAACGCGCGGGGGGCGGCGACGAGGACTTCGAGCTCGAAGGCCGCATCGAGTCCGTGGACCGGCGCACCGGCCGCTTCGAGCTGCAGGGCATCACCGTCGACGTGAATGCCCGCACGCGCTTCGTGCGCGGCAAGGAATCCGACCTGGCGGTGGGCCGCCGGGTGCAGGTGCGGGGCGTGCTCTCCGGCGGCCAGCGCCTGCTTGCCACCCGCATCAAGTTCGACCGCTGAGCCCGTCCGCCATGAGCCACCTGCCCCACGTGCTGTTGATCGACAACGAGGCCGCTGCCGCCAGCGGCATGGCCGCGCTCATCGCCGGCGAGCGCTGCACCGTTGCCACGGCGCACAGCCTGCCCGATGCGCGCCGCCAGATGCGACGGCGCCTGCCCGAACTGGTGCTGCTCGATCCGGCGCTCGCCGACGGCGGGGCGCTCGAGCTGTTCCAGGAGTCGGGCGCGGGCGCGGGTGTGCCGGTGGCGCTGATCACCGACCGGGCCGACCTCGAGTCCTGCCGCCAGGCGATGCGCCTGGGCGCGACCGACTACCTCGTCAAGCCCATCGACGCGGCGCAGGTGCGTTCGCTGCTGGCTCGCATCGGCGAGCGCTCGCGCGGTGCGCAGGCGGCACCGGTGCGCACCGCGGCCCATGCGGCGCGCCACCCGGCCGAGGCGCAGGGTGTGGGGCGCATGCTGGGCCGCTCGGCGGCCATGCGGCAGGTGCGAGAGCAGGTGCTGCGGGTGGCGCCCACCGGCGTGACGGTGCTGATCACCGGCGAAAGCGGCACCGGCAAGGAGCTGGCCGCCCGCGTGCTGCATGAGCACAGCCCGCGCCATGCGCAGCCCTTTCTTGCCATCAACTGCGGGGCCATTTCACCGCATCTGATGGAGAGCGAGATCTTCGGCCACGAGAAAGGCAGCTTCACCGGTGCCGACCGCCAGCACATCGGCTTCTTCGAGCGCGCGAGCGGCGGCACGCTGTTCCTCGACGAGATCACCGAGATGCCGCCAGAGCTGCAGGTGAAGCTGCTGCGCGTGCTCGAGACCGGCACCTTTCTTCGCGTCGGTGCCACGCAGCTGCAGCACACCGACGTGCGGCTCATCGCCGCCACCAACCGCGATCCGTTGCAGGCCGTGGCCGAAGGCCGGCTGCGCGAGGACCTGCACTACCGGCTCAACGTCTTCCCCATCCACCTGCCGCCGCTGCGCGAGCGGGCCGAGGACGTGCCGCAACTCGCGCGCCACTTCCTGCGCGAGATCGCCCAGCGCGAGGGCGTGTCGCGGCGCTTCGCGCCTGCGGCGCTGAAGGCGCTGTCCGCCCACGCCTGGCCGGGCAACGCGCGCGAGCTGCGCAACGTGGTGCACCGCGCCTACGTGATGGCCCGTGGCGAGGAGATCACCGACCCCTGCCTGCCGCGCGAGCACGCACCGCGCTTCGACGCCTGTGCCGACACCGGCGAGCTGCGGCTGAACGTGTGCGTGGGCACGAGCTGGACCGACATCCAGCGCCAGGTGACGCTCGCCACCCTGGACTACTTCGACGGCCATCACCAGAAGACCAGCCAGGCGCTCGGCGTGAGCGTGAAGACGCTCTACAACTGGCTGCGGCATTGGTCCACCAGGCCCATGCCGGCGGTGGTGCGCGAGGACAGGCTGGCGCAATAGGCCTTTCCTTCCTCTCACTCAAGGCATGCAGGCCGAGGTGAGGCGCCTTTCCCCCTCTCCCCTCTGGGGGCGGAGGCGGGAATCGGCATCCGTGCCTGCGCACGGATGCCCCGCCGCAGCCGGCACCGCTTGCAAGCGGTGCCGTGGAATGGGTCGGGGTGAGGGGCCACGCGCCAGCCCGACCCTCCTCAAGCCGTCTCAGCCATCACCCACTCTCCCACCACTTCCTCCTCAGGCGCTTGCAAGGCCTCCTGGGAGGCGACCCGCAACCGCGGCGTCCGCGCCCGATGCCGCGCCTCCAGGATGCGCACCAGCGACGCCGCATTGCGCTGCCCCTGGTCCTCGTTGTTGTTGTTGAAGATCACATGCATGGTGAAGGTCTCGGGCGCGAGGCGCTCCACCCGCGCGGCAATGTCCTCGAGCTCCGCATCCGGATAGTCGTAGTCGAAGCGTTCAGCGGCGCTGCGTGCACCCTGGATGTTCCAGGTCGCGCTGTTGCGTCCGTGCAGGCGCACGAGCGAGTACTGCATGTGGGTGGACTCCCACACCGGCGCCACGCTGTTGTAGAAGCCCTGCGGGCCGTCGACCACGGTGTGCACCACGTTCAGCTGGCGCTCGAAGGCGAGCGTCGACCCCAGGTGCTTCTCGTCGAACCAGCTCTTGTTGCGGAACTCCACGCTCAGCGTGTAGTCGCGCAGCCGCTGTACGCAATGGCGCACATGCGCATGGCCGTCGCGGTTGCACACCAGCCAGGGCGCGAACTGGAAATGCACCATGCCCAGCTTGCCGGCATCGCGCAGCGGCGCGAGCGCCGCCTCGAAGCGGCGCCATAGCTCCTCGCGCAGCTCGGCGGGCAGGGTCTTGTAGTAGAGCTTCGGCTTGTCGCTCGCCGGCAGCGCGGCGCGCACATCCGGCGGCAGCACGCGCGGCTCGGTCGGGTGGCCGGTGAACAGGCGAAACGCCTTCATGTTCATGGTGAAACGCGCCGGCGTGCGCGCCACCCAGGCCGCGGCCGTTTCGGGCTGCGGAATCGCGTAGTAGCTGGTGTCCACCTCCACCAGCGGGAACTGCGTGGCGTAGTAGCGCAGCCGCGCTTCGGGCGTGTTGGCTTCGCGCGGGTAGAACTTCTTGGACGCGACCAGCCCCTTGTCGCTCCAGGAGGCGGTGCCGGTGAGGACTTTCATGGTGTCTCCTCGTGCGCTGTGCACGCGGCAGGATATCTGTACGGATATACAGTTGCGCGATGCCTGCCGTAGCCACCGCCCCCGACGCCTTCGCCACCCTCAACGACGACCAGCGCGCCGCGGTCGAGCACGGCGCCGGCCCGCTGCTGGTGATCGCCGGCGCGGGCTCGGGCAAGACGCTCACGCTCGCATCGCGCGTGGCGCGCCTCGTGCTCGACGGGGCCGATCCGCAGCGCATCCTGCTGCTCACCTTCTCGCGGCGCGCCGCGCAGGAGATGGCCCGCCGCGCCGGCCGCGTGCTGCACGAGGCCATGGGCCTGCGCGGCACGCAGCGTGCGCCGCAGCTGCCCTGGGCCGGCACCTTTCATGGCGTCGGCGCGCGGCTGCTGCGCGAATACGCGCCGCGCATCGGGCTGGCAGAGAACTTCAGCATCCATGACCGCGCCGATTCAGAAGACCTGATGGCCCTGGTGAGGCAATCGCTGGGCCTCGAGCGCAGCAAGAACCGCTTTCCGCTCAAGGGCACGTGTCTGGCCATCTATTCGCGCGCGCTCAACAGCCAGGCGCCGCTCGCGCAGGTGCTGCTGCAGCACTTCCCGTGGTGTGGTCAGTGGGAGCCCGAACTCAAGCAGCTGTTTCGTGCTTATGTGGCCGAGAAGCAGTCCCAGCAGGTGCTGGACTACGACGACCTGCTGCTGTACTGGGCGCAGATGCTGGCCGATGCCGAGCTCGCCGCGCACATCGGCGCGCGCTTCGACCATGTGCTGGTCGACGAATACCAGGACACCAACCGCCTGCAGGCCGCCATCCTGCTCGGCATGAAGCCGCGCGGCGACGGGCTCACCGTGGTGGGCGACGACGCGCAGTCCATCTATTCCTTCCGCGCGGCCGAGGTGCGCAACATCCTCGACTTTCCGGCGCGCTTCACGCCGGCGGCGCGCGTCGTCACGCTGGAGCGCAACTACCGCTCGACCCAGCCCATCCTCGATGCGTCCAACGCGGTGATCGCACTGGCCGCCGAACGCTTTTCGAAGACGCTGTGGACGGATCGCACGGCGGCCGAGCGGCCGAAGCTGGTCGCGGTGGAAGACGAGGCCGCGATGGCCCGCTGGGTGGCCGACGAGGTGCTGCGCCTGCGCGAGCAGGGGCTCACGCTCAAGAGCCAGGCGGTGCTGTTTCGCAGTTCGCACCACAGCACCGGGCTGGAGCTGGAGCTCACGCGCCGCAACATCCCGTTCGTGAAGTTCGGCGGCCTGAAATTCCTCGAGGCCGCGCATGTGAAGGACGTGCTGGCCGCGCTGCGCTTCGCACACAACCCGCGGCATCGCATGGCGGGCTTTCGCGTCGCGCAGCTGGTGCCCGGCATCGGCCCCGCGTCGGCGCGAAAGCTGCTCGATGCCATGCAGGCCGCAGCCGACCCGGCCGAGGCGCTGCGCGGGTTCCAGCCGCCGCCCGCCGGGCGGGCGCAATGGCCCGCCTTCGTCGCGATGTTCGAGGCGCTTTCCGCCGCCGACGCCGCCTGGCCGGCCGACATCGACGCCGTGCTGCGCTGGCTCGAGCCCTTGCTGCCGCTGCGCTACGACGACCATGCGCTGCGCGCCGGCGACCTGGCGCAGCTGGCGCGCATCGCCGGCGGCTACCCCTCGCGCGAGCGCTTCCTCACCGAGCTCACCCTGGACCCGCCCGACGCGACCAGCGACGAAGCCGGCGTGCCGCTGAAGGACGAGGACTACCTCATCCTCTCGACCATTCATTCAGCCAAGGGCCAGGAGTGGCGCAGCGTCACCCTGCTCAACGTGGTGGACGGCTGCATGCCCTCCGACCTCGCCACCGGCAGCGCCGGCGAAATCGAGGAAGAACGCCGGCTGCTCTATGTGGCCATGACGCGCGCCAAACAGCACCTGCAGTTGATGGTGCCGCAGCGCTTTTACGTGACGCAGCAGGGCGGCTTCGGCGACCGCCATGTGTATGGCCAGCGCACGCGTTTCATTCCGCCGCAGCTGCTCGGGCTGTTCGAGCCGGTGGGGCCGGCGGCGGAGGCGCAGACGCCTTCGAGCGCATCGCCGCCTGCGGTGAATGTGGATGTGCAGGCGGCGGTGCGGTCGTTGTGGGCCTGAGTGGCGTCGCGAACTACTCCCTCTCCCGTCCCGCGGGAGAGGGCCGGGGTGGGGGCTCGCCGCGCGAAGCTGCCGCCCCGAGCGGCGGCGCGATGTCCTCGAGCGACCGGCGCTCCGCCCGCACGCCCCAGCGCAGCGCGATCAGCCCCGCGGCGATCACCAGCACCGCCCCCACCGCATAACCCGCCGCCACCGCCGACGGACTGCCGCTTTCGATCAGCGCCCCGAACAGCGCCGGCGCGACGAAGCCGCCCGCCCCCGTGCCCACCGCATAGAAGATCGAGATCGCCAGCGCGCGCATCTCCAGCGGGAACACCTCGCTCACCGTGAGATAGGCCGAACTCGCCGCCGCCGAGGCGAGGAAGAACACCGCCGACCAGCACAGCGCCTGGCTGCGCGCATCCAGCCATCCCTGCATGAAGGCCCAGCCGGTGAGCGCGAGCCCGACGCCCGACAGCGAGTAGGTCGCGCCGATCATCAGCCGCCGGCCCAGCCGGTCGAAGAGCGGACCGAGCAGCAGCGGCCCCAGCACATTGCCGAGCGCGAACGGAAAGATGTAGAGCGCCACATCGGTCTCGTCCACGCCGTGAAAGCGCGTCAGCACCAGCGCATAGGTGAAGAAGATGGCGTTGTAGAAGAACGCCTGCGACAGCATCAGTGACAGCGCCACCGCGCTGCGCGCGCGGTAGCGGTGCAGCAGCACCTGCATCACCTCGCGCAGCGCCGGCGCGCCGCGCGCGTGCAGCGCGATGGCCGCACCCGCCGGCGGCAGCGTGCCGTGCTGCGCACGCACCGCGGCCTCGATGTCCTCGACGATGCGCCGGGCCTCGGCTTCGCGCCCGCGCGACAGCAGCCAGCGCGGGCTCTCCGGCACATGCCGGCGCACCAGCAGCATGGCCACCGCCAGGAGCGCGCCCATGAAGAAGCCCACCCGCCAGCCCATCACCGGGCCGATGACACGCGGGTCCAGCAGCAGCAGGCTCATGCCGGCGCCGAGCGCCGCGCCGACCCAGAAGCTGCCGTTGATCGCCAGGCTGACGCGCCCCCGAACGCGCGCCGGAATCAGTTCGTCGATGGCCGAGTTGATCGCGGCGTACTCGCCGCCGATGCCCAGGCCCGTGAGGAAGCGGCACAGCGCGAAGGTGCTGAAGTCCACCGCGAAGCCGGTGGCGAAGGTGGCGCTCATGTAGACCGCGAGCGTCACGAGGAACAGCCGCTTGCGCCCGAGGTGGTCGGCCATGCGGCCGAAGACAAGCGCGCCGATCACCGCGCCCGCGATGTAGAGCGATCCCGTCCAGCCGATCTGCGTGGCCGACAGCGCGAGCGTGTCGTCGCGCTCGAGCACGCCGCCGATGGAGCCCACCAGCGTCACCTCCAGCCCGTCGAGGATCCAGGCCACGCCCAGCGCGATCACCACGCGCCAGTGCCAGCGTGACCAGGGCAGGCGGTCCAGGCGGTGATGCAGGTCGCTGTGGATGACGCTCATGCGAACAGGCCTCCTCGGTGCGCGCCGCCGCGGCGCAAAGGGGCGAGTTTGCAATGCATGGCGGCGCGGGCACCGGCGCCGCGGCGTCGCAAAAAGAAACGGCGCGCCGCAGGGGCGCGCCGTGGAGCCGGCCATGACGGCCGGGGCAGGTTGCGATGTCAGCAGGCCAGGCAATCGGCGCGGCTTCGGATGAGCTGGCGCGCGCGGTTGATCGCATAGGCCAGCGCCTCCTCGGCCGAGGCCCAGCGGTGGCCGCCGGCGATGCGATCGTCGCGCCAGGCCTCGCGCGGCGCGCGGTCCACGCCGCGCAGGCGGTTCACGACCACGGCGGCCATGAAGCCGTCGCCGGCCGGGGATTCCAGCGCGCCGGCATAGATGCGGTAGTCGCCTTCGGTGTGTTCGTCGAAATACATGGCGGGGCTCCCTTGGAAAGACAGGGCGCACATGCTCCCGCCCGCAGCAGTCACGACCCATCCCGCCGGAGGTGGCCCTCTTTCGGGGGTGTTGTGCGCGGCCGCAGAATCGGCGCTCCGCCGCTTCGCGAACCTGCCGCCATGACCCTGCGCCCGGCCACCGCCCACGACGCCGCGGCGATCGCCGCGATCTACAACGACGCGGTGCGCCACACCACCGCGATCTGGAACGATGCCGAGGTCGACGCCGCCAACCGCCGCGCCTGGATGGAGCTGCGCCACGCGGGCGGCCATCCCGTGCTGGTGGCCGAGGATGCGACGGGCGCCGTGGCCGGCTATGCGTCCTTCGGCGATTTCCGCGCCTTCGAGGGCTACCGCTTCACCGTGGAGCACTCCATCTATGTGCGCGCGGACTGCCGCGGTCAGGGCATCGCGACCGCGCTGATGCACGAGCTCATCGCCTGCGCCCGCCGCGCCGGCAAGCATGTGATGGTGGGCGCCATCGAGGCCGGCAACACCGCGTCCATCGCGCTGCACCGGCGCCTGGGTTTCGAGGAGGTGGGCCGCATGCCGCAGGTGGGCACCAAGTTCGGCCGCTGGCTGGATCTCGCCTGGATGCAGCTGCGCCTGGACGATGGCCCGCCGCGTTGAGCGCTCGAGCCGCTCAGCGCGACAGCAGCCCGCCCAGCAGGCTGCCGACTCCGCGCACCACCCCGCCCACGCTCACCCCCAGCCGCTCGGCCAGGCCGGCGGCGGTGCGCAGGGCGAGCGCCTCGTTGAGCGAGAAGTTCGGGTCGTCGATGCGGCCGTCGAGCGTGAACCTGAGGTCGATGCGTCCGTCGCGGCTCATCGCCGCCACCACCGCCTGGCGCGGCACACCGGCGAAGGTACCGAGCAGGCCGCGGCCCTGGCCCAGCTCCAGCCCGGTGAGCGTGAGGCTGCCCGGTGCATGCAGGCGCTTGTTGCGGACGGACGCATCCAGGCGCAGGTCGAGGCTGCCGCGGCGCACGCCGCCCTCGTTGACCCGCAGCAGATAAGGCTGCAGCGCGGTGAGGTCGACCTGCGCGAGGCGCAGTGCGAGCGTGGCGTCCTGCGTGGCCGGCGTGACGCTGCCGTCCAGGGTGACCCGGCCGTTGCGCTGCGGCCCCTGCAGCCGCGCCGCGAGTTCGATCGCGACCGGCTGGTCCAGCGCCGGCAGGGCGATGGGACCGAAGCGCGCCTGTACCTGCACGAGGCGCAGGCGGTGCCCCGGCCGGCGCACGCTGGCATCGAAGAACTCCACGGTCGCGTCGTGCAGCC
The DNA here is from genome assembly GCA_044506225.1 of Rubrivivax sp. Lineage (GTDB taxonomy): Bacteria > Pseudomonadota > Gammaproteobacteria > Burkholderiales > Burkholderiaceae_C > JAKFDI01. The sequence continues at coordinate 11,332 of JBIQKU010000051.1, forward strand.
GCAGCTCGCCGATGTGCACCGCCGGGGCGTCGCCGCCGGCCTCGGCGGGCGCCAGCAGCGCCGGCACGGCGCGCAGGCGGCCGTCGCGGCTGCGCAGCAGCGACACATAGCCGCCGTCGACCTCGATGCGGCGCACGCGCCAGACCGTGTCGAACATGCTCGCGAGTTCCGGCACCACACGCACGCGGGTCGCGCGAAGTTCGTCGGGCGCCGGCCAGCCGCTGGCGGCGCGGATGCGCAGGTCGTGGATCTCCACCCCCGCCCAGCCGAGGCTGAGCGCGCCCACGCTGGCCCGGGGCCCGAGCGCCTGCTCGATGCCCGCATGCAGCCGCAGCACCGCCGCGCGGAAGGCGAGGGCAGCGCCCAGCAACAGGACGACGGCGAGGGCGGCGGCCAGCGCGATGCGCGAGCGGGTCTTCATGGCGGCGCATTCTGCGGCGCCAGCGCGCCGCCCGGCCGCTCAGGCGCTACAGGTTGAGCTGGCCGGGGCCGGTGGAGTCGAAGAAGTCACGCCGGTCGATGGCATCGGCCACGGCGTTGGTCACCGCGGCCGCGACGCTCTCGCCGGCCACCGGCTGCGAACCCGAGAGTTCGGCCACCGTCGCGCCATTGAAGGTGACGGTGGCGAGCCAGTCGATCTGCTCGCCGTCGGGGGCGTAGACCGCGCGGTAGTGGAAGTACATGCCGGTGTAGGCATGGCGATGCCCCGCCACGATGGTGCCGTGGCGCATGTCGGCAGGGTGAGGCGGGGCGGGCTTCACGGATGCGGAGGCGAGCCGTGCGCTCACGATGGTTGGCCCTCGCTCGCGCGGACGTGCAACTGCGCGCCACCGCGGACCGCGGAAGTCACTCGAGCGCGCCGCTGCGATGCCTGCGAGGTCTTCATCTGTCGCAAGTTGGCAATCGGCGCGCCTGCGTCCGAATGTGTTGGATGTCACAGGGCGTCGCGGTGACGCGGCCAAAGCGGGCACGCATCTTGTCGCGCCTGCCGCAGATTTTTCCGGCCGATGCAGGCCCGTAAGAGGCGCCTGAGGGCGCCACCCCCGGAAAAGCCCGTATCCATGCGGGTCCGCGGCGAAGTGCCGCCTTGCAGGCCCGGGCAGGCCACCTGATTGCCAATCGGGCCCTGTGTTCCGGGAGGGGCCGGCATCCGCCGGTCATCCGACCCGGGCGCGATCTTTGGCTACAGGAGTTCAACATGATCAAGAAACTGCAAGTCCTCGCGGGGAGCGCGTTACTCGCAACCTCCGCCTCCACCATGGCCCTGGACATCGGCGGGCTGGAGGTGCCATCCGACAACGCGTTGGTGGTCGCCTCGGTGTTCCAGAACGTCATCACCGCCCCGGGCCAGACGCTTTCGGGCTACGGCGAAGTGGCGTCCATCAACGGCATCGCCATCGGCGACCTGTGCGCCGGCTGCGAGCTGACTTACAACTTCGGCGGCTACCTGGCCACGGCCCTCACGCCGAACACCATCACCTTCTCCGGCGGCTGGGTGAACTTCTACCTGGGCTTCGGTGCCGATGCCGACTTCAACCCCTTCACCAGCCCCGACTCGGCCACCGACCTCGCGGCCGCCACCAACGGCACGCTGTTCCTGACGCTGGCCGGGCACCAGATCGATGCCGCGGGCAATACCTTCGGTGGCACCGGCAACAACATCGGCAGCCCGAATGCAGCCGGCAACGGCGCGGGTCTGGCGAGCGTGGACCTCACCGGTTCGCTGAACGGCAACACCGCGGGGCCGGGCGCGCTGGCCAACACGTTCTTCGACACCAACACGATCGACGCGATCTTCGGTGGCAACGCCGACATGCAGCTCGGCCTGTCGTACAGCAACGTGTTCATCCCGCACCCGGGTGAGTGCCCCGGCGGCCCGGCTTGCCTGGCCGGCAGCGCCGACATGCGCGTCGTGGGCGTGATCCCCGAGCCCGAGACCTATGCGCTGATGCTGGGCGGGCTGCTGGCGGTCGGCTTCGTGGCCGGGCGTCGCCGCAACCAGTAAGACCGAACGGCCGCAAGGCCTGACAGGCGGCCGCCCCGCAGGCGGCCGCCGTTTCCCGGGGAGACTTCGGTGGCAGTGATGTTCAGCGCGGTGTTCATGCCGCATGTCGAGGCGGCCCTCGAAGCCGCCGGCGTGACCAACCTGCACACGCAGTGGGATTTGCCCAACGGGTTGTACCCGGTCAAGGGCGATCTGCTGACCGACCACCACATCGGCGACTACCAGTTCGTCGTGGTCGAACGCATCCTCGCCTTCGACGAGAACTACGACCTGACCTTCCAGCTGCTGCTGGACTTCGCGCCGGCGAGCGCGCATCTGCCGCTGGAGCGGCGCGCCAACGGCGCGGGCGCCGGCGTGTCGGCCCGCCTGTCGCTGGTGGAGCCGGCCGGCAGCGCGATGCGCAACTGAGTGCGCAACCGCGTGCGCTATTGAGCGCTCAGCCGCGGCGCCGCGGCGCGCGCGTGAGGTAGAGCGCGGCCAGCGCCAGGCCCATCAGCGCCATGCCCTTGCCGTCGCCGCGGGCCGGCGCCCGTGTGCGGCGCCAGCCGCCGTCGATGCGGGGCGTCTCCGTGGTGTTCGGCTCGAACAGGTTGCCCGTGCTGCGCTCGGCCGGCGCGGCCTGGGCGAACCAGTGCTCGACGAAGCGCCCGGCGAACTTCGACGACAAGTCGGGCGCGAGCGCATGCAGCGCCCGGATGACGCCGGCCGACGCGCCCACCGTGGTGGAGGCACGCGGATGCCGCGCCAGACGCACCATGGCCCGCGCCACACGCCGCCCGTCCAGCAGCGGTGGCACCGGACGGATCTCGCGCCCGCTCATGTTGGCCGCATGCGCCACGCCGGGCGTGTCGACGAAGGCCGGGTAGACGTCGCACACGCGGATGCCCGGGTGCTGCGTCAGCTCGCCGCGCAGCGCCTCGGTGAAGCCGCGCAGGCCGAACTTGCTGGCGCTGTAGGCCACGCCATACGGCGCGGCCGCCCATGACCCCAGCGACAGCGTGTTGATGAGCACCCCGCTGCCGCGCGCCTTGAAGTGCGGCAGCACCGCATGCGCGCCATTGAGGTAGCCCAGCAGGTTGGTGCGGATGACACGTTCGTGCACCGCCAGCGGCGTGCCGTCGAACTCGCCCACCGCGCCCACCCCGGCGTTGTTGATCCACACGTCCACGCCGCCGAACACCTCCAGCGCGCGGCTCATCACCTGCTGCAGCGCGGCGGGGTCGCCCACGTCGGCCGCCACCGCCTCGGCCGTCGCCCCGCGGGCGCGGCATTCCTCGGCCAGTTCTTCGAGCGCCGCCAAGCGGCGCGACACCAGCACCAGCCGCGCGCCGGTGTCCGCGAAGGCGAGGGCGGTGGCGCGGCCGATGCCGCTGGACGCGCCGGTGATGACGATGGTGCGGGCGTCGGCAGGCGGCGCGACCATCGCCGGCCTAGGCGCGCTGCGGGCCGCTGCCGGAGCGCGTGCCCTCGTTGCCGGAATCGCTGCTGCCTTCGCCGGGGCCCTGCGGCCCACCCTGGTCTCGGCGGGGCGGGTCCTCGCCCAGGTGCCGTGTCGTGTCGCCGTAGCCGGGGCCGTAGTGGCCGGGCGCGGACTCGGGCTTGCCCGTGACGTCCGGTCCTTCGGGGGCTTCGGGGCGGGCGACGGGCGGGGTTTGCGGGATGTCCGCCGGCTTGTCGCGCGGGGCGCTCGGATCGCGGGTCATGCACTGCTCCTCGGTGGCGATGCGCAGGGCGCAGCAACCGGTATTCCTGTGGTGACTCCGGCCATCAGGACGGCTTGGCCACCATCAGCCAGAACACCGCCACCAGCGCGAAGAAGGCCGGGAAGCCCAGGGCCACCCAGACCTTGAGGTGGGCGAAGTAGCGCGGCGGCAGGGCCTCGTTGCGTGCCACGGCCTGCTCGGCGATGCGGCGCATGCGGATCTGAAGCCAGACCACCGGCAGCCAGCAGGCGCCGGCGATGAAGTACAGCGCAAAGCTCCAGGCGATCCACGGCGTGCCGAGCGGAATGCCGGCGAGGTGCATGAGGTACAGGCCGCTCAGCGGCTGGAACACCATGGTGGTGCTGGTGAAGAGCCAGTCGGCGATGACCACCAGCCGCACCACCGAGGCCACCGACTGCGCGTCGCGCTTCAGGCTGGTGAAGAGCATGTAGAAGGCCGAGCCGATGCCGGTGCCGAAGAGCAGGGTGGACGACAGGATGTGCAGCCACTTGGCGATCAGGTATTCCATCAGGCGGCCTTTCGCTCTTCGAGCACGAGCAGCAGCGCCAGCACCGCCAGCATCGGCAGGTTCTTCAGGATCGGGCCGTAGGGATGCAGCCAGAACTCGGGCAGACGCAGCGTGATGATGAGCGTGTAGCCCAGCATCAGCGCCGCCTGGGCCAGCCACAGCAGGCGCCGCCGCCGTGGCGAGAGTGCCGGCCACAGCGTCAGCACGCCCAGCGCCAGGTCCAGCAGCGCCGCGCCGTACAAGGCCAGCGGCTGCAAGGCGACGGGCACGCCGGCGCGCGACAGCAGCGCATAGCTGTCCGTCACCGGGTACAGACCCAGCGACACGATGCCGGTGACGATCCACACCAGCGCGATCGACAGGCGCAACAGCGGCGCGAGCCAGCCCATCTGCGCCTGCAGCCGCAGCGCCGGCACGGCCCCGCCCGGCACGAAGCGGCTGGCGTCGCGCGGTGCATGGCCCAGCAACCGAGCGGTGTCGTCCGCCGGCGCGGTGTTGCCGCGTTGCAGCATGCGCCAGCTCGCCGGATCCAGCAGCGCACCGGGCAGCCGCGCGCCCAGGCGGGCGGCCAGCGCCACCAGCGGCGCGGGCACCGCCAACCGCGGCGCGGGTGGCAGCTGCATGGCCACGCGCAAGGCTGCCAGGTAATCGGCCAGCGTGAGCGGGCGCGGCCCGACCAGCGCGATCACCCGCCCCGGCCGGTCGCCGCGACCTTCCGCCAGGCGGTGCAGCGCGGCTACCACGTCATCCACATGCACCGGCTGTACAGGCTGCTGCCCGCCCGCCGGGAGCAGCAGCACGGGCAATGCGGCGAGGGTGAGAAAGCGCCGGGCGCTGGCGCCGTCCGTGCCGAAGATCAGCGAGGGCTGCACCACCACGGCGTCCAGGCCGAGCGACAGCAGGTGTTGGTCAGCGGCGCGCTTGCTGAGGTGGTAGGGCGTGTCGGCCGCGTCATCGGCCCCCAGCGCCGACAACTGGATCACGCGCTGCACGCCGGCGGCGGCGCAGGCGTCGAACAGGGCTGCGGCGCTACGTGTGTGCACCGCCTCGAAGCTTGCCCGGCGCGATTCACGAAAGATGCCGACGGTATTGATTACCACCTGCACGCCGGCGAGCGACGGCAGCCAGTCGGCCGGGCGCATGGGCGCGGCGAAATCGGCGGCGACGCGGTCGGTGCAGCCGGGCGGCGGCGGCCCACCGGCGGGCCCGGCGCAGACCACCTCATGGCCGGCGCCGGTCAGCCGCGCGAGCAGCCGCGCACCGATGAATCCGCTCGCGCCGGTCAGCAGAATCCTCATGCAGCAGGCGTGGTGACGAGCGGCAGGGTCCGCCCGGGGCGGCTGCGGCAATTCACGTTCCTTGCACGGTTTGTTGGTGTTCACTCACCGCTTGAAATAGGCAGTGATGGCGTCACATCGAATCCAAGGGGCAGGCGATCACGGTCGCGCATTGGCGCCGCCCGGCAGGGGTTTTGTCGGATCGGCGATAATTCCCCGGTCGGAGCGGCCTGCCAGCCAGCAGGTCGCACAGCGTTCCGGATCAGGGTGCGAGTTTTCCGCAACCAGAATTCCAAAGCGGTGCGCACCACCGCAGAGCACACGCCAACCGAACGGGTTGGCGTTTTGCTTTTGTCCCCAGCGCTGCTCCGCTGCAGCGGGCGGGCCGGACTCCGGCGCGTCCCGTGGCGGGGCCGTTCATTCCAGCCACAAGCCGAAGGACCGCACCACACCATGAGCAAACCACCCCAGCGCACGCAGATGGACGATTCCGGGCTCCGCTACCGCAGCAAGGTTTCCGGTTCGCCATTCGCATCCGCCGGCGCCCTGGGCGCCAGCACGATGTCGTGCTTCCTGTGCGGCAAGCACCGCACCCGCTCCATGCTGAAAGCACGCAAGCTGCTCGGCAAATCGCAGATGGTGTGCTCGCCATCCTGCGCCGAAGCGGGCTGATTCAGCCTCCGGCGTCCGCTGCGGCGGGCGCCGCCTCTCCGCCGACGGTGCCTCACGCCGTCGCGCGCACCCCTCTCGCCACCGGTTCCAGCAAGGCCTCGAAGGCCGACGCGTCCACCGGCTTGCCGAACAGCCAGCCCTGCGCCTGCTCGCAGCCGATGTGCTGCAGGTAGTCGGCCTGTTCCTTCGTCTCCACGCCCTCGGCCACGAGGCTCATCTGCAGGCTCTTGCCCAGCGAGACGATGGCCCGCGTCAACTCGGTGCTGCGCCGTTTCGCCGGCAGGTCCATCACGAAGGAGCGGTCGATCTTCAGCGTCTGCACCGGAAAGCGCGTCAGGTAGCCGAGCGCCGAATAGCCGGTGCCGAAGTCGTCGATGGCGATGCGCAGGCCCATGGCCGACAGCGCCTCGAGGCTGGCACGCACGTCGTCGCGTCCGTCGAGCAGCAGGCTTTCGGTGATCTCGAGCTCGAGCCAGGCCGGGTCGCAGCCGGTGGACGACAGCGCCGAGCGCACCGTGCCGACGATGTCGGCCTGGGCGAACTGCCGCGCCGAGAGGTTCACCGCAATCGGCAGCGCCGGACCCCGGCGAGAGGCGTTCCAGCGCGCCGCGCAGCGGCAGGCCTCGTGCAGCGCACAGGCGCCCATGGGCACGATCAGGCCGGTTTCCTCGGCGATCGGCACGAAGTCGTAGGGCCCGACGAGACCACGCGTCGGATGTCGCCAGCGCATCAGCGCCTCGGCGCCGACGATGCGGCGCGACACCAGGTCGACCTTGGGCTGGAAGAAGAGGGCCAGTTCGTCACGCTCGATGCCGCGGCGCAGTTCGCTCTCCAGCGTCAGCCGCCCCGAGGCCTGGGCGGTGAGCTGCGGCGAATAGAACTGCACGTTGTTGCGGCCACGGGCCTTGGCGGCGTAGAGCGCGGCATCGGCGTACTGCAGCAGCTCCTCGGCCGCCTGCGCATCCTGCGGGTAGAGCGCCGCACCGAGGCTCACGGTCACGAAGACTTCACGCTCGCCGAGCGCAAACGGCGCGGAGAAGGCCTGTAACAGCTTGGCGGCGATGCTGGCCAGGTCCTCCGGGCGGCGCACTTCGGGCAGCAGGACGGCGAACTCGTCGCCGCCCATGCGCGCGACCACGTCGTAGTGGCGCAGCGCCTGCGACAGCCGCACCGCCGCCTGCTTGAGCAGTTCGTCGCCGGCGGCATGGCCGAGCGACTCGTTCACGTCCTTGAAGCGGTCGAGGTCCAGCATCAGCACGCCGCATTCGTGCTGGTGCCAGGCGGCCTTGTCCAGCAGCTCGCGCATGCGCTCCAGCATGGCGGCGCGGTTGGGCAGCGCGGTGAGCGGGTCGAAGAACGCGAGCGAATGCACCTGCCGGCGGTAGCGGGTGAGCTCGGACACGTCCTGCACCGTGCCCAGCAGCCGCGTCGGCAGGCCGTTGGCGCCGTAGGCGACGCGCACCCGGCCGTGCACCTCGCGCGGGCTGCCTTCGCTGTTGGGGACGCTGACGTCGTAGTCGAAGTGGGTGCGGCGCGCCTCCAACGCCCGCTGGAAGGTCTCCAGCAAACCGGGGCGCTGCGCCTGCGGCGCGATCTCGATCAGCCGTTCCTGGCTGGGTTCCCAGCCGGGCGGCACGCCGAAGATGCGCATCGCCTGCAGCGAGCACCGGGCGCTGCCGCGGCGCAGGTCGATTTCCCAGTGGCCGACGTGGGCGATTTCCTGCGCTTCGTCGAGCTGCGCCTGGGTCTCGGCCAGGGTGTCGGCGAGCTGCGCGGCGATGCTGACGTCGTGCAGCGCCATCAGCCAGCCGCTCAGCGCGCCGGCGGCGTCGAACTGCAGATGCGCCGCCAGGCTCAGCATGCGCGGCGCGTCGTCCACCACCAGCGGCAGTTGCCGCTCGAACAGCGGCGTGCGCGACGCCCGGGCGCGCTGCCAGGCGGTGCGCAGGCCCGGCAGGGCGCGCCGGTGAACCCGGGCGAGGCAGTCCGGCAGCGACAGCGCGCCGCTCGGCGGCTGGCCGAGCAGGCGCCGCGCCTCGGGGCAGGCTTCGAGCCGGGCGCCGTCTTCCGTCCAGCGCAGAAAGCCGACGGGGGCCACGCGCCGGGCGAGCTGGACGCAGGCGGGGTCCACCGCCGCGCTGACGGGCAGGTGGGCGTCGAACGAGGCCGGGAGGGAAGAAAGCCGTGTCATTGAAGGGCGCGTGCCGCAGGCCGCCGAGGACGGCGCTTCCCGCGTTGTCGACCAACGCGCGCGGCGGCTGAAGCGTTGGGAGCCCGCGTGCTGCCCAACTTGTCACGCCTTGCCGCGGCCCGTGTCGGCGCCGCCGCGACTCGACAAAAGCCTTGCGATTGCGCAAAAACTGCACACCAAGGGATAACCCTAGGTGAGCAAGGACATGGGGTTTACCCTAGGATCTCTTCCGCAGACACGAAAGGAACCACCATGAACACCCGAGTCAACGTCCTCTCCTCCGGCATCGCCACGCCCCGGGGCAGCTCCTGGATTGCCCAGGTGGCCGATGCGGTGCGCTCCTTCGGCACCGCCGCCCGTGCCAGCGCCGCGGCCCGTCGCCGCGTTCGCGACGCGATGATCGTGCGCGACTATGCGCTGCAGATCGAGCATGTCGACCCCGGCATGGCCGCCGACCTGCGCGCGGCCGTCGACCGCCACATCGGCTGATCCACCGATC
>JBIQKU010000281.1:0-2931 GCA_044506225.1 Rubrivivax sp.
CGCGGCGGTGGTCCATCAGGTCATGCGTTACCTCGGTCTGGCCATACACCGTCACCTGCTTGCCGCCCGTCAGGCCGTGCATGTCGATGCGGTGACGTGCGCCGCCGAAGCTCAGCTCGAAGCCGCCGTGCACCAGGCCTTCGGCATGCAGGCGGCGGTTGACGCCCACCTGGTCCAGCAGGTCGACGGTGGTCTGCTCCAGCACGCCGGCGCGAATGCGGCCGAGCACGTATTCGGGTGTGTGGCGCTCGAGCACGACGGCGTCGATGCCGGCCTGGTGCAGCAGCGCACCGAGCAGCATGCCGGCCGGACCGGCTCCGATGATGGCGACCTGGACTCGCATGGGGAATTTCCTTCGTGGTGAGGCGCTGCGTCTCAGAGCACCGCGCGCAGATCGGCCTGGGCCTGCAGCAGCGGCGGCAGGCAGTTGGCCAGCAGTTGGTCCATGGTCATGCGCGAGGCATGCACGCTGATGTTCATGGCCGCGACGACTTCGCCGCGGTAGCTGAGCAGCGGCACCGACAGCGTGCGCAGGCCGATTTCCAGCTCCTGGTCGACGGCGGCGTAGCCCTGGCGGCGCGCCTGCAGCACGGCCTCGAGCAGCGCCTCGCGGCTGGTGACGGTACTGGGTGTCAGCGCTTCGAGGCGCTGGCGGGCGACCCAGGCATGCATCTCGGCCGCGGGCAGCGAGGCCACCAGCGTGCGGCCGTTGGCCGTGCAGTAGGCCGGCACGCGCGTGCCGGGCTGCAGCGTCAGCGGCAGCTCGCGTCCGGGGGTGGTGGCGGCCACGCACAGCACGTCGTTGCCATCGAGCACGCCGGCCGAGGAAGCTTCCTTCAGCGTGTGCGCGAGCTTGTGCAGTTCGGGCTGCACGATGCGCGGCAGCCGCCCCGAGGACATGTAGCTCTGCGCCAGGCGCAGCACCTTGGGCGTGAGCGAGTACATCTTGCGGTCGCTGCGCACGAAGCCCAGATGCTCCAGCGTCAGCAGGTAGCGCCGGGCGGCGGCCCGGGTCAGGCCGCATTTCGCCGCGACCTCGCTCATGGTCATGCGCGGATGTTCGTCATCGAAGGCGGTGATGACCGCGAGGCCTTTTTCCAGCCCGGCGATCAGGTCGCGCGAAGCCGGACTGCGCACCTGTGCGCCCGCCGGTGTCGCGGCGGGGGCGGCCGGCGCAAGCGGGGCGGCGGACAGGTCGTCGGCAGGAAAGCGGTCGTAGGCGTTCAAGGCACGGCTCCTTCGTACACCGGCCGCCGGGCGATCGAACCTGGAAGCGGCGCAGCGGGCGCGGCGGGCGGGTGTCAGCCGAAAACTCTAGCGCGCAAAGCGCCCTGTCGTTGCTCATGGTGGTGTTGTTGTGCGCACAGCGCGCATTCCGCGCGTGCCTTGACGGGAGATGGGCATGCGCCGCGACCAGCCCGCCCTCTCCCGCGAGCGGGAGAGGGAGAGCGGTCGGGAAGGTGGGAGGCGGTGTGGCCGGGGACCGATGGAGGGTCGGCGCGAAAGGGAGGGCGGCCTGGGAAGGCGGCTTCAGAAGGCCTGCAAAGTCGGCCGCCAAGTGGCAGAGAAAGGAAAAGGGCAACCGGCGAGCGGGCGTCGACCGAAGCCGCGCGTCATCCCGGCGACCGCCGGGCCGGGCTCCCTTTCCCGCTGGCGGGAGAGGGCTGGGGTGAGGGCCTGCGGCGCGGCAGGCTTCCCAGCCCGCCGCGCCGGCCCAGAGCCGTCACACCCGCTCGAGCACCAGCGCGATCCCCTGGCCCACGCCGATGCACATGGTGCACAGCGCATACCGCCCGCCCGTGGCGTGCAACTGGCTCACCGCCGTCGTCACCAGCCGCGCGCCGCTGGCGCCCAGCGGGTGGCCCAGCGCGATGGCGCCGCCCCAGGGGTTCACACGCGGGTCGTCGTCCGCCACGCCGAGGTCACGCAACACCGCCAGGCCTTGGGCGGCAAACGCCTCGTTCCGCTCGATGATGTCCATCTGCTCGAGCGTCAGGCCGGTGAGCGCCAGCCCCTTGCGCGTGGCCGGCGCCGGGCCCATGCCCATGATGCGCGGCGCCACGCCGGCCGCCGCCATGCCCACCACGCGTGCACGCGGCGTGAGGCCGTGCTTCTTGGCGCCCGCCTCGTCGGCCAGCAGCAGCGCGCAGGCGCCGTCGTTCACGCCCGAGGCATTGCCGGCGGTCACCGTGCCATCGGGCCGCACCACGCCCTTGAGCCTGGCCAGCGCCTCGAGCGAGGTCTCGCGCGGGTGCTCGTCTTTCGCGAAGACGATGGGGTCGCCCTTCTTCTGCGGAATCGTCACCGGCGTCAGCTCGGCGTCGAAGTGCCCCGCCTGCTGCGCCGCCAGCGCCTTCTGCTGCGAGGCGAGCGCCATGCGGTCCTGGGCTTCGCGCTCGATCTTGAAATCGGTCGCGACGTTCTCGGCGGTCTCGGGCATGGAGTCCACGCCGTACTGCGCCTTCATCAGCTTGTTGACGAAGCGCCAGCCGATGGTGGTGTCGTAGACCGCATTGGCGCGGCTGAACGCCGTCTCGGCCTTGGGCATGACAAAGGGCGCGCGGCTCATGCTTTCCACGCCGCCCGCAATCATCAGGCTCGCTTCGCCGGCCTTGATCGCGCGCGCAGCGGTGCCCACCGCGTCCATGCCCGAGCCGCACAGGCGGTTGATGGTCGCGCCGGGCAGGTCGATCGGCAGGCCGGCGAGCAGGCCGGACATGCGCGCGACGTTGCGGTTGTCCTCGCCCGCCTGGTTGGCGCACCCGTAGATCAGGTCGGTCACCGCGGCCCAGTCCACGTCCCTGTTGCGCGCCATCAGCGCCTTGAGCGGCACGGCGCCGAGGTCGTCGGCGCGCACCGAGGACAGTGCACCGCCATAGCGGCCGAAGGGGGTGCGGATCGCGTCGCAGATGAAGGCGTGTGGGCACATGG
>JBIQKU010000052.1:0-19828 GCA_044506225.1 Rubrivivax sp.
CAACCAGCAAACCGGCTTTCGCGCAATGTGCTTCGACAAGCTCAGCACGAACGGGCTTCGGTGACGAGCGCTTCGATACCTCAGCGCGAACGGGGCTTGTGGCGGGGTTGTCACGGAGAGCGCTTCGACAGGCCCAGCGCGAACGAGCTGGAGTGGCAGAGCGCTTCCCTCAACGCGCCGAAGCCCCCGCCGTCGGGTCCGCCGACGTGCCCGCCGAATCCGCACCGGCATCGCGCCCCGAGGGCGCGGCCGCGCGTGGGGAGTGCGCGGTTGGGGGGGGGGGCAGCGGGGCTTCGCTGCCCATGCGGTCGATCTCGGTGCGCAGGCGCGGCAGGAACTGCGGGTATTCGCGCTGGATCAGGTCGACCAGGCCCTCGCGCACCTTGCAGCGCAGGTCCCAGCCGCGGCCGGAGTCGGGGGTGGTCACGATGCAGCGCACCTGGATGGCGCGTTCGCTGGTCTCCACCACCTGCAGCTTGCACAGCTCGCCGTCCCACTCGGGCGCTTCCTCGCAGATGCGCCGGGCCTCGGCACGCAGTGGCTCGATGGGCATGCCGTAGTCGATCCAGAGAAAGACCGAGCCGATCACGGTGGCGCTGCTGCGCGTCCAGTTCTGGAACGGGTTCTCGATGAACCACTGCAGCGGGATGATGAGCCGGCGCAGGTCCCAGATGCGCAGCACCACGTAGGTGCCGGTGATCTCTTCCACCCGGCCCCATTCGCCCTGCACGATGAGCACGTCGTCGATGCGGATGGGCTGGGCGAGCGCGATCTGCAGCCCGGCGATCAGGTTGCCGAGCACCGGCCGGGCCGCGATGCCGGCCACCAGACCGGCGACGCCGGCGGAGGCGAGCAGGCTCGCACCCACCTGGCGCACGCCCGGAAAGGTCATCAGCGCGACTGCCACGCCGATCACGAAGACGACGCCCATCAGCGTGCGTGACAGCACCTGGGCCTGGGTCTGCACGCGGCGTGCCTCGAGGTTGTCGGCCACGTCGACCGAATGGCGCGACAGCACGCCGTCGGAGACGCCGCCGACGGCGCTCATCAGCAGCCAGGTGACGGCGCCGATGAACAGCACGCCGTTGAGGTGCCGTACCGAATCGATGGCGGGCAGCGAATCGGCGCTGGCCTGCCACAGCAGTTGCAGGCCGAACAGCGGCAGCACCGCACGCGCGGGCCGGCGGATCGCCAGCACGACGTGGTGCAGCAGCGGCATCGGCCGGGTGACCCGCAGCAGCACCGCGGCGCCGATGCGGTGCACCACGAGGGCGATGGCGATGACGATGAGCGCGCCGAGCGCGAGACCGACCCAGGGGTAGTCGGCGAAGAAGGCGGAGAAGGACAGGTCGAGAGAGGGCATCCCGCCTGTATAGCAAACGAGCCGCCGCGGCGGCCCTGCGTGGTGCGCGGCTACTTCGCCGCCTGCTTGCGCGGCCGGGCGGGCCTGGCCGCCTTCTTCGCTGCACTGCCGGCGCGTGGGGCCGGACGGCGCGAACGCCCCGGGCGTTCGGCCGGCGCGGGCCTGGCGGGCGCGGTCGGCAGCACGTCCTGCACCGCGGCGCTGGGGGTGAGCCGTTCCACCAGCGCCTGCAGCCGCCGCCCGGTGGCATGCGCCGAGGTATTGCCGTCGGCCTGCTCCAGCGCCTGGTGGAAGAGGGCGGCCAGCGCCACCTGGCGCAGCACCGAGTCGCGCTCGCGCGGCGTGAGCAACGCGCTCTGCAGCGCCTCCTCGTAGGCGGCGGCCAGGGTGTCGAGTGCGCGGTCCCCGCTCGCATCGAGCGCGGCGAGCGACTGGGTGAGCAGCGCGGTCAGCAGCGCCGCATCGGCGACCACGGTGACATTCCAGGGCTGCGGGTCGTCGGCAAACGCGGTGTTCGCGGCCGCCACGCAGCGCTGCACATGCGGCACATAGCGCTGGCGCTCCTCGGCCAGCGCCGAGAGCGACCAGACGAACAGCCAGTTCAGCGTCTGGTAGGGCGCCACCTGCGGCGCATCCAGCTCGCTGGCGGCGGCGCGGTAGCAGCGCGCGCTGTGGGCGAGCGCCTCCTTCATGCGCGCGAGCTCGCCGGCGCGCCCGGCGAGTGCCGCGCGCGCATGCACCGCCGCCTTGCGCTTCCAGGCGCTGCCGAGAAGGCCGGCGCGTTCGGCACTCACCAGCGGCGCCTCGCCGGTGGCGCGGCCATCGTCGTCGGGCAGCGCCGCGCCGGTGACGAGCACCAGCTGCTCGAGCCGGCTGATGGCACGCGCCACCAGCGCGGCGTCGTCGCGCGCCTCGCCGAGCCGTGCTTCGACATTGGCGAGCTGCTCGATGCTGCGGATCGGCACCCGCTCGGCGCCGCCGGCTGCGCGGATGGCCTGCTCGTAGCAGCGGCAGGCGAGCTCGAAATGCGCCGGGCCGAGGTCGGCGTACAGGTCGCCGAGCGCGCTGTGCAGCTCGGGCCGCTCCACCCATTCGCGCGGCGTGGTCGCGAACCACTGCTGCACCCGCGCCACCAGCGTGGCCGCCTCGGCGGCGCTCACGATGCTGCCGCTGCGCTGCAGCTCGATGCGCTCGCCTTCGAGCCGCGCCAGCAGCTCCTGCGGCGCCACACCCGACCAGCGGCTGCCGCCGCCGGCCTGCGCCTGCGGTGCATTCGGCTCGGCGCGCCAGCTCGGGTCGCCCCAGGCCTGGTAGGCGCCCCAGGTGATGCTGGCCGGATAGCGCTCCCAGGTGGCGCAGCGCGCGGCGAACACGGCGTCGCCGAAGGGGCGGTTGCCGGCCAGGAGCCGGTCGTAGAAGACCTCGGCGAAGTGGCGCGCCGGCGCGTCCTCGACCGCCCAGCCGGCCACCACGACGGCGCGCACGCCGATGTCGATGAGCTGGCGCGCCACGCTGACCGCCAGCTTGTTGAAGGCGATCGGGCCGCGGTCGATGCGGCCGAGGTGGCAGCAGTTGAGGAACACCAGCTCCGGCACCGTCTCCATCGCGTCGATCTCGGCGGCGGTGACGAGCAGGCCGTCGGACAGCGCCACGCCGCTGCGCTCGCGGCCGTCGATGCCGCATTCGTCGTACACGCCGTGGCCGGCGATGTGCACGATGCGGTAGGGCCGGCGGTACAGCCGGTTCATCACGTCGATGGCGCGCTGGCTGGCACCGACGGCGCGCTCGACCTCGAAGCCGTGGCGGGCGAGCGTGTCGACGACGGTGAGGGCTTCTTCCTCGGCCGCGGGCAGGTCGTCGAGCGCGTTGCCGGCCGCCGGCGCGAACACCGCGCCCAGCCCTTCGGTGGACGGATTGCCCACCACATAGGCCTGCCGCCCCATCGACGGATTCACCCGCGCGCGGTAGCTGGCGGTTTCGAGCTGGCGCACCATGGCCGTGCTCACCGCGAGCGGCGTGTCGTCCGCGGCCATCAGCTCCCAGGGCAGGTTGGCGGTGGCGGCGTCGAGCACGAACACCATTTGCCGCATCTGGCGCGCGGCGTCCTTGAAATCGTGCGGCACCAGCAGCTGGAACAGCGTGCGGCTGAAGTCGGGGTCGTGGCGCATCACCTGCATCTGCCCGGCCACCATGCGCTCCACCAGTTGCGGCTGGCGCTGGTGCACCACGGCTTCGGCGCGGGCGCGCGAGCCGAGGTAGAGGTAGCGCAGGTCCTGGGCGAGCGGGGTGGGCCCGGGGGCAGCGGGCGAGCTGTCGTCGGCGCGCGCGTCGGTGACGATCAGCCGCGGCCAGTAGGCACCACGGCTGCCGTCGAACAGGCGCTGGCGCATGCCTTCGCCCTCGTGCAGCGTGGCATCCGCCTCCACCCGCGCCGGCAGGCGTGCGTCCGCATTGACGGCCTGGGCCACGTTGCGCGCCGCATAGGCGGCGGTGATGGCGGTGTCGAGATAGATCTCGACGATCTCCAGCGTGCCGATGCGCAACCGCGAGGACGTGGCCTGGGCGAACTGCCGGTTGGCATCGACGATGCCGCGCACCAGCGCCTGCACCGAATCCTCGATGGTGAGGTTGGCCGAGGAGTTGTAGCCGATGAGCAGGCTGGCGAGCGACAGCGGATGCGCCGCCTCGGTGCCTGCAGCCACAGCGCCGCTGTCCAGCACGCGGGCGAGGAAGTTCAGCGCCGCGCAGCGGATGGCGTCGGTCAGCGTGCGCGCGGTGAGCGAGCCGTCGTAGCGGCCCAGGCCCGTCACCACCGCGCCGCGCCGCCGGCCGCGCGCCGCATCGTGCGGCGAGGCGGGCGCGAGCATCACGGTGGCCGTGCCCACCGCGCCGGGGTAGAGGCCCAGCTGGTGGCGCACGCTCAGCTCGCCGTGCAGGATGTGCTGGTCGATGATGGCCTCGGGGCCCGAGATGGCGTCTTGCGCATAGTGGCCCACAAGGATGGGTTGCACGACCTGGCGCAGGTCCATGGCATGCACCCGCACGCGCAGCACGTCGCGCGGTGCGCTCGGCGTGCGCAGCATGCGACCGGGGCCGAACAGGCCGCCGGCGAGCTCGAGCTCGGTCGGGTACAGCGGCGGGCCGGCGTCGTAGGCTGCCACCGACGGCACGCCGGCCGCATCGCGCAGCGCCGGCGCCTCGGTGAGCAGCTGGCCGCCCTGGCCACGTTCGAGCAACTGCGTGAGTGAATCGAAGTACTCGGGCGTGTCGGCCAGCTCGCCGTGTCCGGCCGGCATGTAGAAGAACTGGCCGATGCCGCCGATGCGGCCCGAGGCCCAGGTCACCGAGCCGTCGCCTTCGGTCGTGCCGAGCAGCTTCCAGCCCTCGCCCTCGCGGGTGAGACCGCAGGGCGTGCGGGGGGCGATGCCGAAGACATAGGCCACCTTGTCGCGGTGCCGCTCGGGCAGTGCGGGCGCCGCCTCGCCGTCCTGCTGCCACAGCCATTGCGCGCGTGCAAGCACCGCAGCCGCGGGCACGGCCGCCGTGCCGTTGCCGAACCACAGGTCGCGCGCCTGCTGCTTGAGTTCGCGCCAGACATCGGGCGTGAACCAGTCGGTCGCGGCATGGCGGCCGGTGTCGACGAAACCCGGCTTGGGCAGCAGCTGCAGCGCGCCCGGGAAGCTGGCGATGATGTCCAGCACCTCCTGCAGGTCGTGCGCGAGGTCCAGCACGCCGAGCTGGCGCACGGTGCCGGCCTTGCCCAGCAGCGACTCCACCATCAGGTGCGAGCCCTGGTGCGGCGTGCCCAGCATCACCAGCCGTGCGCCGTCGCGCGCCATGAGTTCGTCCCACAGCGCCGCATGGCGGTGCACCAGCGCACGCACCACCAGGCCGCCCATGCTGTGCGCGAGCAGGCGCACCGGCTGCGGCGTGGCGTCGAGCTGCTCGCGCAGCACGGCGGCGAGCCGGTCGGCCAGCAGGTCCAGCGGCTGGCGCCAGTCGTAGGCAAAGGGCAGCACGCGCTGGCTGCATTGCAGGTGCTCGAGCAGGTCGCCGTAGAACTGGCCGAACAGGGCTTCGGCCTCGACCCTGTCGGCGGCCGTGCCCTTCATGCGCAGCTTGGCCAGGCCGCCGAAGGCGAGCGCCGGGATGCTGAACCACACCCGGTCGCGCCGCGCCACCCACAGGTGCGAGCCCATGA
This sequence comes from Rubrivivax sp., assembly GCA_044506225.1. Lineage (GTDB taxonomy): Bacteria > Pseudomonadota > Gammaproteobacteria > Burkholderiales > Burkholderiaceae_C > JAKFDI01. The sequence goes on from JBIQKU010000052.1 coordinate 5,565, forward strand.
TGCCCGGCAGCAGCACGGTCACCGGCAGCGCCGCGGCCGCCGGCTCGGTGCCGCGATGAGCCGGCACGAGGGCGCGACTGTCGATGCCGCGCAGCGGCGTGAAGCCGGCCACCGTCGCCACCGAAGGCTCGGTCAGCCAAGCGCGCAGTGCATGCCGCGTGCTGTCGTTGACGAAATAGCGGAAGTGGCTGACCTGTGGCCCCTGGTCGAACAGCACCCGGGCCTGGCCGGCGCGGGCGATGCCGGCGCTCATCGCATCGGTGTCGACCACGAAGTCGTTGTCGCTGCTGTCGAAGAAGGCGTAGTCGGTGAACAGCAGCGACAGGCGCTTCAGCCAGCCGCCGCCCTGCACGTCGCCGCTGATGATGCCCAGCGCCACACCGGCCTGCGGCGTGGCACGCGCGAGGAACCGCGCCATGGGCGACTCGGGCAGCATCGCCTCGAGGCCGGGCACCAGGTTGGCGCGGGTGCGGTTGCGTGCGATCTCGAGCACCACGCGCCGGAAGGCGGCGTACACCGGATTGGCCTGCAGCCCGGGCACCCAGCCCATGAGCGACAGCAGCGCCGACAGGAAGACATCGAAGTTGCCGCTGGCGAGCCGCGTGCCGCGCGCCGGCGCCGCCACGCGCACATAGCGCTCCACACGCAAGCGCTTGCGGCGCAGTTCGGCGGCGAGCTCGTGCAGCGCGCTGCGTTGCTCGGCGTGTGCCTGGGCGAGTTCGGCCAGCAGGCGCTCGCGCTCGGCCGGGTCGGCCTCGGCGAGCAGCGCCTGGTCGAGCGCATAGCCGTCGATCAGAGGCTCGAAATGCTCCAGGCACAGCAGGTCGCCGACCAGCCCGCCGCGCGAATGCGTGACCAGGTGCAGCGTCGCGCCCTCGGGCAAGGCGCGCGCGAGCTGCAGTGCGTTGTCGATGGGGCTCTCGGACAGCGTGCGGTGCTCGAAGGCCAGCACCCGTGCGCCATAGCGCTGCGCGATCGGCGCCCAGTAGGCGGACGAAGCGCGCGGCAGGTCCTCGAAGCTGCCGCGGCTGCTGGAGCCGGTGCCGTGGATGAACACCAGCAGCGGGCCGCGCTTGGCGTCGTCCGCAAGAGACGCGTCGCCGGCGTCCAGGCGCCGGCCGAGTTCGCCGTTCTCGAAGCGGTACAGGCCCGGCGCCTGGTCGAGCCGGCTTTCGACGGCCCACATCAGCGCCTTGGTGCCCAGCCAGCTCACGCCCAGATCGGCGTACTGCGCGATGCGGTCCTCCGCGCTGATGCCCAGCCATTCGCAGGCCTTGCGGCGTGCGGCCTCGGCGATCGGGTCACCGGCATGGTTCAGGCGCAGCGCGAACACCCGCGAGACCACGCCCGCCAGCCCGCCGGCCACCGCATCGGCCAGCGGCCCGCGCAGCGCGGCGCCGCGCGTGCGCAGGGCACGTTCGAGCACAACTGTGCCGTCTGCGTCCAGCGCCGCCGGGTCGATGCGCTGCAGCGTGTCGCGCAGGTTGGCCGGATGGGTGATCACCGTCACGCCGTCGGGCAGTTCGAGCAGCAGCACCTGCGCCTCGCCGAGCGCGACCGTGCGCGGCGCGGCGGCCTCGCGCGAGCGGGCGGTGGGCGAGAGGTCGAAGCCGGCGTCGATCTGCAGCAGCCCGGGCGGCAGGAACGGGTCGGCGCCTTCGGCCAGCCCGCCGCGCTGGCCGGGCTGCAGCACGCGTGGCGCGGCGCTGGCAGGCAGTTCGGCGGCCTGCAGCCGCCAGTGGGTGGTGTGCGCCATTCGTGTGCCCTCCTCGCGGGCCGCATGCCCCGGGTGCCGGGGCAGTAAAGCATGCGGGCGGGGGCGGCTCAACCCCCAACGCCGGCCGCAGCCTGGGCGGCGGGCATGAAAAAGCGCGCCGAGGCGCGCTTGGTGGAGAAGGAAGGCCTTGGGGCGCTCAGCCTTGCGGCGACACCACCGCCGGCGCGCGTGTCACGCGGGTGCGTCCGCCGCTGGTGACCAGGATGACGGCCTCGCCCGGGCGCAGTTGCTGGTTGCCTTCGGCCTGCACGATGGCGCGGCGCTCGCCGTTCTTGAGCTGCACCAGGATCTCGACCGCGCTCTCGCGCGTGGCGGCGCGTTCGGTGAGGTTGCCCACCACCGCGCCAGCCACGGCGCCGAGCACGCCCACGGCAATGGCCTCGCGCTTGCCGCCCACGGAGGAGCCGGCCACGCCGCCGATCACGCCGCCGGCGGCGCCGCCGACGCCGCTTTGCGAGCCTTCGACGGTGACCGGGCGCACCGACAGCACGGTCGCGTCCTGGACCTGCGACAGGCGCTGCGCATCACCGCGCTGGATGACGTCGGGGCTGGTGGTGGAACAGGCGGCCAGGGCCGCTGCGAGGGTCAGGATGACGAATGAGCGCTTCATGAAGATCTCCGCAAGGGGGTCGGCCGCGTCGGGTCGCGTGCTCGAAAGATGTGGATTGTGATCCCGCGCAGCCCGCCGCGGTGGCCGCAGGGGCGACCCGGGCGGCATCAACCGTGCAAACGGCTGCTCTTGGGCACGCTCGCCAGCAGGAACTCCATCTGGTCGGCGAGGATGCGCCGACCGCGCAGGATCATGTCCTCGTGCAGGCTGGGCACGTAGGGCAGGTACAGCAGCGTCATGTGCGCCTCTTCGGGCAGGCGGTTGGCCTTGCGGCCGTTGCAGGCGCGGCAGGCGGTGATGCAGTTCATCCAGGTGTCGTGCCCGCCGCGGGACGTGGGCACGATGTGCTCGCGCGTCAGGTCGTCGGCGTGGTGAGGGCGGCCGCAGTAGGCGCAGACGTGGCGGTCGCGCGCGAACAGCTTGGGGTTGGACAGCGCCGGCGTCTGCCGCCACGCCCGGCTGGGCACGGCGCCGCGCACGGCGATGATGGGGTGCACCTCGATGCGCGACTGCAGCCCCGTGCGCCGCTGCGTGCCGCCGCGCAGCACGGCGAACGCATCGCCGAGGGTCCAGGCGACGCCGTCGCTGGCGTAGATGACCGCCGCGTCCCTGGCCGAGATCCACGACTGCGGCCGGCCCGACACATCGAGTTGAAGCACTTCCACGTGAGCACGCTCCTTGCAGGCGAGCGTAATCCAATCCGGGGTGCGCCCTCAATAGCCACGCGGCTTTCGCGGCGCGGCGGCCACGGCCGCGGGGGCGCGGCAGGGGCGGCGATCAACCCCGGCGCGCAGTCCGGCATTTGCCGGCCGGCACTTGACGGCAACTCAAAAAAGCACGATCGTTCGTTTCTTTTCGGGCGAGCCGCGCCCGCTCCCTCCGTGCCTGCCGCCGTGACCGAAACCCTGTCGCCCACCGCTCCGTCCGACGCCGATGCCGCCCAGCCGCGCACGCTGCACAAGGGCCAGCAGACGCGCGCCGTCATCCTCGAGGCGGCACTGGCGCTGGCCTCGCGCATGGGGCTGGAGGGGCTGTCGATCGGCGCCATCGCCGAGCTCACCCACATGAGCAAGTCGGGCGTGTTCGCCCACTTCGGCTCGCGCGAGGAGCTGCAGATCTCGGTGGTGCGCGAATACCACCGCCGCTTCGAGGACGAGGTGTTCTTCCCCGCCGTGCAGGAGGCGCGCGGCCTGCCGCGGCTGCGCGCGCTGTTCGAGCGCTGGGTGCAGCGCGTGGCGGTGGAGCTCGACTCGGGCTGCATCTACATCAGCGGCGCGGTCGAGTTCGACGACCGGCCCGGCCCGGTGCGCGACGCGCTCGCAGCCATGGTGCAGTCGTGGCATTCGGCGCTGGAGCGTGCCATCCGCATCGCCGTCGAGGAAGGCCACCTGCGCGCCGACACCGATGCCATGCAGATGCTGTTCGAGGTCCATGGGCTGATCCTCGCCCTGCACCACGACGAGCGCTTCCTGCGCATCCCCGGGGCGCTCGACCGCGCCCGCCGCGGCTTCGCCCGCGTCATCGACCACTACATCGCTGCCGGTTCCCCCGCGCCCGAGCCCGCCCGCCGGGCGAAGCGCTGACGATTCCACCCTTCAGGAGAGACCCATGGCCCAGTACACCCCGCCCCTGCGCGACATGCAGTTCGTGATGCACGAGGTGCTCAACGCCGTCGACGAGCTGCGCGCGCTGCCGCCGCACGCCGACATCGACGCCGACACCATCAACGCCGTGCTGGAGGAGGGCGGCAAGTTCGCCGCCGAGGTGGTGTTCCCGCTCAACCGCAGCGGCGACGAGGAGGGCTGCACGCTCGACAAGGCCACGCACGAGGTGAAGGCGCCCGCGGGCTTCAAGGCGGCCTACACCCAGTACGTGGAAGGCGGCTGGCCGGCGCTCAGCTGCGACCCGGAATTCGGCGGCCAGGGCCTGCCGCACCTCCTGAACCAGTCGATCTACGAGATGCTCAACTCGGCCAACCAGGCCTGGACGATGTATCCCGGCCTGTCGCACGGCGCCTACGAGGCGCTGCATGCGCACGGCACCGACGAGCAGAAGAAGACCTTCCTGCCCAAGCTGACCAGCGGCGAATGGACCGGCACCATGTGCCTGACCGAGCCGCACTGCGGCACCGACCTGGGCCTGCTGCGCACCAAGGCCGAGCCGCAGGGCGACGGCACCTACCGGATCACCGGGCAGAAGATCTTCATCTCCGCCGGCGAGCACGACATGGCGGCCAACATCGTGCACCTGGTGCTCGCGCGCCTGCCGGACGCGCCGGCCGGCAGCAAGGGCATCTCGCTGTTCGTCGTGCCCAAGTTCCTGGTCAACGCCGACGGCTCGCTCGGCGCGCGCAACCCGATCTTCTGCGGCGCGCTGGAAGAGAAGATGGGCATCCACGGCAACGCCACCGCGCAGATGAACCTCGACGGCGCCGTCGGCACGCTGGTGGGCCAGCCGCACAAGGGCCTGGCGGCGATGTTCGTGATGATGAACGCCGCCCGCCTGGGCGTGGGCATGCAGTCGCTGGGCCTGACCGAAGTCGCCTACCAGAACGCCGCGGCCTATGCCAAGGAGCGCCTTCAGATGCGCTCGCTCTCCGGCGCCAAGGCACCGGACAAGCCGGCCGACCCGATCATCGTGCACCCCGACGTGCGCAAGATGCTGCTCACCGCCCGTGCCTATGCCGAAGGCGGCCGGGCGCTCGCGATGTGGACCACGCTGCAGCTCGACAAGGAGCTCGCGTCGGACGACGAGGAGGTGAAGCAGGACGCCGCCGACCTGGTGGCGCTGGTCACGCCCATCATCAAGGCCTTTCTCACCGACAACGGCTGGATCGCCACCTCGCATTGCATGCAGGTCTACGGTGGCCACGGCTTCATCCGCGAGTGGGGCATGGAGCAGTACGTGCGCGATGCGCGCATCAACATGATCTACGAGGGCACCAACACCATCCAGTCGCTGGACCTGCTGGGCCGCAAGGTGCTGTCCGACAACGGCGCCAGGCTCAAGAAGTTCGGCAAGCTGGTGCAGGACTTCGTCGAGGAAGAGGGCACGAACGAGGCGATGCAGGAATTCGTCAACCCGCTCGCCGACCTGGGCGAGAAGGTCACCAAGCTCACGATGGAGCTCGGCATGAAGGCCTTCCAGAACCAGGACGAGGTGGGTGCCGCGGCCGTGGACTACCTGCGGGTGTGCGGCCACCTGGTGTTCGCCTACTTCTGGGCGCGCATGGCCAAGGTGGCGCTCGCCAAGCAGGACAGCGGCGACCCGTTCTACATCGCCAAGCTCGCGACCGCGCGCTTCTACTTCGCCAAGCTGCTGCCCGAGACGGCCTCGCTGATCCGCACCGCGCGCAGCGGCGTCGCCCCGCTGATGGCGATGGACGAAGCGCTGTTCTGACAGCCGGCGGCCAAGCGATCAAGAACAACGACAAGGAGACGCCATGTTCAAGGCATCGATCGCCGCGCTGCTGCTGGCCGTGTGCACCGGTGTGTTCGCGCAGGCCACGCCGGTGGGCTTGTGGAAGACGATCGACGACGACAGCGGCAAGGAGAAGTCGCTGGTGCGCATCACCGAGTCCGGCGGCGTGCTCACCGGGCGCATCGAGCGGCTGCTCGATCCGGCGACGAATCCGGATGCGGTGTGCGACAAGTGCACCGACGAGCGCAAGGGCAAGCCGCTGCTGGGTCTCGCCATCATCCGCAACGCCCAGCAGGACGCCGACGACCCGGGCGTGTGGAGCGGCGGCGAGATCACCGACCCGAACAACGGCAAGTCCTACCGCCTGCGCCTGAAGCCGCTCGAGGGCGGCAAGGCGCTCGAGGTGCGCGGCTACATCGGGCCGTTCTACCGCAACCAGACCTGGATCCGCGTCGAGTGACCGGCGCATTGAAGAAGGAAATCCCATGAGCCAACGAATCCCCGTGCGCAAGGTCGCCGTGCTCGGCGCCGGCGTGATGGGCGCGCAGATCGCCGCCCACCTCGTCAACGTGAAGGTGCCGGTCGTGCTGTTCGACCTGCCGGCCAAGGAAGGCCCGAAGAACGGCATCGTCACCAAGGCCGTCGAAGGCCTGAAGAAGCTCAAGCCCTCGCCGCTGGGCATCCCCGAGGACGCCGCGCTGATCCAGCAGGCCAACTACGAAGAGCACCTCGAGCTGCTCAAGGAATGCGACCTCGTCATCGAGGCGATCGCCGAGCGCATGGACTGGAAGCTCGACCTCTACACCAAGGTCGCCCCGTACATCGCGCCGCACGCCATCGTGGCGTCCAACACCTCGGGCCTGAGCATCACCAAGCTGTCCGAGGTGCTGCCCGAGGAGATCAAGCCGCGCTTCTGCGGCATCCACTTCTTCAACCCGCCGCGCTACATGTACCTGGTGGAGCTGATCCCCACCCCGACGACGCGGCCGGAGATCCTCGACCAGCTCGAGAGCTTCGTCACCACCGCCATCGGCAAGGGCGTGGTGCGCGCCAAGGACACGCCCAACTTCGTGGCCAACCGCGTGGGCATCGCGGGCATGTTGTCGACCATGAAGGAAGCCGAGAACTACGGCCTGACCTACGACGTGGTGGACGACCTCACCGGCAAGAAGCTCGGCCGCGCCTCCAGCGGCACCTTCCGCACCGCCGACGTGGTGGGCCTGGACACCATGGCCCACGTCATCAAGACGCTGCAGGACAACCTGGCCGACGACCCGTTCTTCCCGACCTACGCAACGCCGCCGGTCGTCGCCCAGCTCATCGGGCAGGGCGCGCTGGGCCAGAAGAGCGGCGCGGGCTTCTACAAGAAAGTGGGCAAGGACATCCTGCGTCTCGACCCCGCCAAGGGCGACTACGTGCCCGGCGGCAAGAAGGCCGACGAGATCGTCGCGCGCATGCTCAAGAAGCCGGCCGCCGAGCGGCTGAAGCTGCTGCGTGAATCCAGCAACCCGCAGGCGCAGTTCGTCTGGGCCATCCTGCGCGACAGCTTCCACTACGCCGCGGTGCACCTCGAGACGATTGCCGAGAGCGCGCGCGACATCGACTTCGCCATGCGCTGGGGCTTCGGCACCAGCCAGGGGCCGTTCGAGCTGTGGCAGGAGGCCGGCTGGAAGCAGGTGGCCGAATGGGTCAAGGCCGACATCGACGCCGGCAAGGCGCTGAGCAGCGCGCCGCTGCCCGACTGGGTGTTCGACGGCCGCGAAGGGGTTCACACCAGGGAAGGCTCGTGGAGCCCGGCGAAGCAGGCGTACGTCCCGCGCCGCGACCTGCCCGTCTACCAGCGTCAGCTCTTCCCGGAAGACGTGCTCGGCTCGGGCGTGCAGGCGCCGCTGAAGGCAGGCATCGAGCTGTTCAGGAACAACGAGGTGCGCGTCTGGACGCTGGACAACGAGGTGGTGATCGCCAGCATCACCGCCAAGCTGCACCTCATCAGCGGCGAGGTGGTCGAGGGCCTGGTCAAGGCGGTGGAGATCGCCGAGACGACCGAGGGCGTCAAGGGCGTGGTGATCTGGTCGCCCGACGACGTGTTCTCCGCCGGCGCCAACCTCGAATCGATGATGCCGGTGTTCATGAAGAGCGGTTCCAAGGGCATCGCGCCCGAGGAGAAGAAGCTGCAGGACGCGATGCTGCGCATCCGCTACGCGGCGGTGCCGGTGGTCTCGGCCATCCGCGGCATCGCGCTGGGCGGCGGCTGCGAGCTCGCCATGTACTCGGCGCGCCGCGTGGCCGCGATGGAAAGCTACATGGGCCTGGTGGAAGTGGGCGTGGGCCTCATCCCGGGCGGCGGCGGCCTCGCCTACATCGCCCGCCGCGCGGCGGAAATGGCGGCGGCCGGCAACGCCAACGCCGACCTCTTCGCCTTCCTGCGCGACGGCTACATGAGCGCCGCCACGGCGAAGGTGGGCACCAGCGCGGTCGAGAACCGCAAGAACGGCTACCTGGTCGAGGGCGACGTGGTCGTGCCGCACAAGGACGAGCTGCTGTACGTCGCGACGCAGCAGGTCAAGGCGATGGCCGAAAGCGGCTGGCGCGCCCCGGCGCGCGCGCTGTTCCCGGTGGCCGGGCGCGACGCCATCGCCACCATCAAGGGCCAGCTCGCCAACATGCGCGACGGCGGCTTCATCAGCGCCCACGACTTCCACATCGGCGCGCTGATCGCCGACGTGGTGTGCGGCGGCGATGTGGACGCCGGCTCGCTGGTGAACGAGGAGTACCTGATGGCGCTGGAGCGCAAGCACTTCTGCAGCCTGCTGGACCACCCGAAGACGCAGGAACGCATCATGGGGATGCTGCAAACAGGAAAGCCCGTCAGGAACTGACGCCGACCACTCCTTCCCCCCTCTGGGGGAAGGTCGGGATGGGGGCCTCGCGCTCACGCACACATGCAACACCAAGCGACCACTGCCGCACGCAAGAACGCGAAGACGCTTCGTGTCGGCATGACCGACGCCGAGCGCCGGCTGTGGTCGCGCCTGCGCCATGAGCAGCTGGGCGTGAAGTTCCGGCGCCAGCATCCCGTCGGCAGCTATGTGCTCGACTTCGCCTGCCTTGCCCCCAAGCTGGCGATCGAAGTCGACGGTTCCCAGCATCTCGACCAGCAGGCCTACGACGCACGGCGCGAGGCATGGTTGGTCGGCCAAGGGTTTCAGGTCCTTCGCTTCTGGGCGAACGACGTGCTTTCACAAACCGATGCGGTGATCAGCCGCATCGTCGACTCGTTGGCCGTGTGCCTCGGGCCGGCCCCCACCCCAACCCTCCCCCAGAGGGGGAGGGAGCAATCGGCTTCGTCTGCGTCGCAGGCGGGCGAATCTCGAGAGGAATGAACATGAAGCAAATCCAGGACGCCTACATCGTCGCCGCCACCCGCACCCCGATCGGCAAGTCCGGCCGCGGCTACTTCCGCCACACGCGCTCGGACGACCTCTTCGTCGCCGCGGTGCGCGGGGCGCTCGCGCAGGTGCCCAGCCTCGACCCCAAGGCGATCGAGGACGCCATCGTCGGCTGCGCCATGCCCGAGGGCGAGCAGGGCCTGAACGTCGCGCGCATCGCCGCGCTGCTGGCGGGCCTGCCGAACTCGGTCGGCGGCGTGACCGTGAACCGCTTCTGCGCCTCCGGCCTCACCGCCGTGCAGATGGCGGCCGACCGCATCCGCGTCGGCGAGGCCGAGGTGATGATCGCCGGCGGGCTGGAGTCGATGAGCATGGTGCCGATGAGCGGCAACAAGCCCTCGTTCAACCCGGCCGTGTTCATGCGCGACGAGAACATCGGCATCGCCTACGGCATGGGCATGACGGCCGAGAAGGTGGCGCAGCAGTGGAAGGTCTCGCGCGAGGCGCAGGACGAGTTCGCGCTGCAGTCGCACCAGAAGGCGCTCAAGGCGATCGCCGACGGCGAGTTCGCCCACGAGATCACGCCGGTGGAGGTGGTGGAGCGCTTCCCCGACCTCGCCACCGGCGAGACCGGCGTGAAGACCCGCACCGTCAATATCGACGAAGGCCCGCGCCCCGACACCTCGCTTGAAGGCCTGGCCAGGCTGCGTCCGGTGTTCGCCGCCAAGGGTTCGGTCACCGCGGGCAACAGCTCGCAGACCTCGGACGGCGCGGGCTGTCTCATCCTCGCCAGCGAAAAGGCGGTCAAGCAGTTCAACCTCAAGCCGCTCGCTCGCTTCGTGAGCTTTGCGAGCCGCGGCGTGCCGCCCGAGATCATGGGCATCGGCCCCATCGAGGCGATTCCTGCGGCGCTGCGCGCCGGTGGCCTCTCGGCCGCCGACCTCGGATGGATCGAGCTGAACGAAGCCTTCGCCGCGCAATCGCTCGCGGTGCTCAACAGCCTGCCCGACATCGACCGCAGCAAGGTGAACCCCATGGGCGGCGCGATCGCGCTCGGGCACCCGCTGGGCGCCACCGGCGCCATCCGCGCCGCGACCGTGGTGCATGCGCTGCGCCGCCACAACCTGAAGTACGGCATGGTGACGATGTGCGTGGGCACGGGGCAGGGCGCGGCCGGCATCTTCGAGCGCGTCTGAGCGGCGCGGCACACCGAACCGGAGCGCGACGATGCAAGCCTGCGACTTCGCGGCGGCCGACGGTTTCGTCCTGAAGGGCCGGCTGTACGGCGACCCGGCCGCCTGCCGGTCGGCATTGCTGATCGTGCCGGCGATGGGCGTGCCGCAGCGTTTCTATGCCGACTTCGCCCAATGGGTGGCCGCACAAGGCCATGCGGTGTTCAGCTTCGACTACCGCGGCATGGGCGACTCCCGCCCCGAGCCGATGCGCCGCTCGCTGCGCGGGCTGCAGGCCGACATCGACACCTGGGCGCAGCAGGACACCGCCGCGGCGCTCGCGTGGCTGGATGCGAAGCTGCCCGCCGGCACGCCCATCCACTGGCTGGGTCACAGCCTGGGCGGGCAGATCTTCGGCATGACGCCCAACCGCGCCCGGGTGGCCAGCGTCGTGACCATCGGCGTGGGCACCGGCTACTGGCTGCACAACGCGGCCCGCGCGCGCCGCTACGTGTGGTGGCTGTGGTACGTGGTCTGTCCGCTGGTGATGCCGCTGTACGGCTACTTTCCCGGCAAGCGACTGAGGAAGGTGGGCGACCTGCCGCTGGGCGTGATGCAGCAGTGGCGACGCGCCTGCCTGCATCGCGACTACCTCGTCGGCGTGGGCGGTGAGCGCCTGCGCGCCGACTACGCCGCCGTGAAGACGCCCATCCTCTCGCTCTCGTTCACCGACGATGAATACATGTCGGCGCGCAACACCGCCGAGATGCACGCCTTCTATGCCAGCGCGCCGCGCGAGATGCGCCGCATCGCGCCGCGCGACGTGGGCGCCACGCGCATCGGCCATTTCGGCTTCTTCCGCAAGCGCTTCGCCGACAGCCTGTGGCCGCAGGTGTCGCATTGGTTGACGACAGCCCCGGCGCGCTGACCCACCATCGCGCCTTCATCCACAGGCATTCGCAGGAGACCGCATGACCATCAAGACCGCCGTGCTCGACGGTGTGCACACCATCGAGATCGCCCGCCCCGAGAAGAAGAACGCGCTCACGCACGAGATGTATCAGGCGATCGCCGACGCGCTGACCGCCGCCCAGGCCGACACCGCCGTGCGCTCGGTGCTGATCACCGGCCAGCCCGGCATCTTCTGCTCGGGCAACGATGTCGAGGACTTCGCCCACCGGCCGCCCTCGGACGAGTCGCCGAGTCTCGCCTTCATGCGTGCACTCACCGGCTGCGACAAGCCGGCGCTGGCGGCTGTGACGGGCGACGCCATCGGCATCGGCGTGACCATGCTGCTGCACTGCGACTTCGTCTTCGTCTCCGACGAGGCGCGGCTGTCCATGCCGTTCGTGAGCCTGGGCCTGGTGCCCGAGTTCGGCTCGAGCTGGATCGTGCCCCAGGTGGTGGGCCACGTGCGGGCGGCCGAGCGGCTGCTGCTAGGCACGCCCTTCACCGGCGCCGAGGCGGTGGAGATGGGGCTCGCCAACGCCGTGCTGCCCGCCGGCGAGGTGGCGCTGCATGCACGCCGCGTGGCCGAGCGTTTCAACGTGCTGCCGCCGGGCGCGGTGCGCGAGACCAAGAAGCTGCTGCGGCGCGCGCGCGAGACCGTGCTGCCCGAAACCATCGCCACCGAGGCCAAGGTTTTTCGCGAGCGGCTGAAGAGCCCGGAGGCGCGCGAAGCCTTCGCCGCCTTCCTGGAAAAGCGCAAGCCCGACTTCTCCAGGTTCTGAGCGCACGGGCGCCCGGGCGATGCGGCTGGCCGCCAAGCTGCTGATGGCGCCGCTGCTGGTGGCGCAGGCGCTTGCCACCCGGCGACGGGCCTTGGTGCTGCCGGAAGCCGACGGCCCGCGCGCCGGTGCGTGTGGGGAGTGCGGCGAAGGCGAGGCCCTGCGCCTGCTGCTGGTGGGTGATTCGTCCGCCGCCGGCGTCGGCGTTGCCACCCAGGACGAGGCGCTGGCCGGCCACCTGTCGCGCACGCTGGCGCGGCTCGCCGGTGTCCAGGTGTGCTGGCAGCTGATCGCGCGAAGCGGCATCACCAGCGCGCAGGCCCTGGACCTGGTGCAGCGCGAGGCGCCCGCCGAGGCCGACGTGGCGGTGGTGGTGCTGGGCGTGAACGACGTCATCGACCAGGTGCCGGTGCGCCGCGCGCTGCGCGAGCGCGCGGCCCTGGCGGACTGGCTGATTGCCCACACCGGCGTGCGCCATGTGGTGTTTGCCGCGCTGCCACCCATCCACCGCTTTCCGCTGCTGCCGCAGCCGCTGCGCTGGGCCCTGGGCGCCGACGCCCAGGCGCATGACCGCGCCGTCGCCCGCTGGGCGGCCACACGCGGCGATGTGTGGCATGTGCCGATCGAGGTCGCGCTGTCGGCCGAATCCATGGCGGTCGACGGTTTTCATCCCGGCGAGCCGGTGTACCGGGTGTGTGGCGAGGCGCTGGCGCGCTTCGTCGCCGCGCTGCCGCCTGCGGGCAGCGGCTCGGACGCTCAGGTGGGCAGCTTGCGCGGGCGCCCGGCGGCGTCGATCGCCACATAGGTGAGGGTGGCCTCGGTCACCTTCACGATCTGCGGCGCGGCCGGGTTGCGCTGCGCATGCACTTCCACCTGCACCGTCACCGACGTGGAGCCGACGCGCCGCACCACCGCGTAGAAGCTCAGCAGGTCGCCGACCGACACCGGCTGCTTGAACAGGAACTCGTTGACCGCCACGGTGGCGATGCGGCCCTTGGCGATGGGCCCGGCGAGCACGCTGCCGGCCAGGTCCACCTGGGCCATGATCCAGCCGCCGAAGATGTCGCCGTTGCCGTTGGCATCCGCCGGCATGGGCATCACGCGCATCACCAGCGTGCGGTCGGCGTCCAGCCCGGCGGGCTCGAAGGGGTCGGGGCGCTGGGCGGGGCGCTCGCTCGCAGTCTCGGGCATAAGCTTGCCTTCCTCGAAGTTGCCCCGATTCTGTGCCAATGCGCCGCCATGCCGACCGAGCCCTGCCGATGCCCGCCGATGCCGAGGCACGCCGCTCCGACGGCGCCACGCTGAAGAAGCTGCTGCCGTACCTGTGGGAATACCGCTGGCGCGTGCTCATCGCGCTCGGCTTCATGGTGGCGGCCAAGCTCGCCAACGTGGGCGTGCCGCTGCTGCTCAAGGACCTGGTCGACCGCATGACCATCGCCCCGGGCGACGCGCGGGCGCTGCTGGTGGTGCCTGTGGGCCTCATCGTCGCCTACGGCGCGCTGCGGCTGTCGACCTCGCTCTTCACCGAGCTGCGCGAACTGGTCTTCGCGCGCGCCACCGAAGGCGCGTCGCGCAGCATTTCGCTGCGGGTGTTCCGCCACCTTCATTCGCTGAGCCTGCGCTTTCACCTCGAGCGCCAGACCGGCGGCATGACACGCGACATCGAGCGCGGCACGCGCGCCGTGCATTCGCTCATCTCGTATTCGCTCTACAGCATCGTGCCCACGCTGTTCGAGATGGGGCTGGTGCTGGCCCTGCTGGGCGTGAAGTTCGACAGCGGCTTCGTCTGGATCACGCTGGCGGCGCTTGTCGCCTACATCATGTTCACCATCGCGGTCACGAACTGGCGCACCAAGTTCCGGCTGCAGATGAACGAGATCGACTCGAAGACGCACAGCCGCGCCATCGACTCGCTGCTCAACTACGAGACGGTGAAGTACTTCGGCAACGAAGGCTTCGAGGCGCGCCGCTACGACGACAGCCTGCTGCGGCTGCACCGCGTGTCGCTGCAGTCGCAGGCCTCGCTGTCGGTGCTCAACACCGGGCAGCAGCTCATCATCGCCGGCGCGCTGGTCGCCATGTTGTGGCGGGCCACGGCCGGCGTGGTGGACGGCCGCATGACGCTCGGCGACCTGGTGATGATCAACGCCTTCATGATCCAGCTCTACA
>JBIQKU010000282.1:0-2881 GCA_044506225.1 Rubrivivax sp.
ACCTCGACGCCTGGAACATGCCGCCGCTGACGCCCGAGCTGCGCGCGGCCATCGACGCCATCCGCTGGACCCATCGGGATCCGGCGCAGTAGGCCATGGCGAAGAAGCCCGCGCATGTGAGCGAAACCCCGGCCACCGCCTGGCTGCGCCGCCAGGGTGTGGCCTTCACCGAGCATGTCTACGAGTACGTGGAGCACGGCGGCACCGAGGAATCGTCGCGGCAGCTCGGCGTGCCCGAGCACCAGGTGGTGAAGACGCTGGTGATGCAGGATGAACGCGCGCAGCCGCTCATCGTGCTGATGCACGGCGACCGGCAGGTGAGCACCAAGAACCTGGCGCGGCAGATCGGCGCCAAGTCGGTGGAGCCGTGCAAGGCCGAGGTGGCGCAGCGCCACAGCGGCTACCGGGTCGGCGGCACCTCGCCCTTCGGCACGCGGCGCGCGATGCCGGTGTATGTGGAAGAGACGGTGCTTGCGCTGCCCGCCATCTGCATCAATGGCGGGCGGCGCGGCTTTCTGGTCGGCATCGCGCCGTCGGTGCTGACCGAGCGGCTGGGCGCCAAGCCCGTGCATTGCGCGCTCGCCTGACACAATCGTCCGGCAGCTTCCAGCCCCCGCCATGCAGACCCTGAACATCGCCCTGGCCGTCATCGCGGCCTACCTCGTCGGATCACTGTCCTTCGCCGTCATCGTCAGCCGTGCCATGGGGCTGAACGACCCGCGCAGCTACGGCTCGGGCAACCCCGGCGCGACCAATGTGCTGCGCTCGGGCAACAAGGCGGCGGCCATCCTCACGCTGGTGTTCGATGCCCTGAAGGGTTATGTGCCGGTGGTGCTGGTGCTGCTGTTCGGCGCACGCTTCGGCCTCGGGCTGGGCACGGCCGCGCTGGTCGGGCTCGCGGCCTTCCTCGGCCACCTCTGGCCGGTGTTCTTCGGCTTCAAGGGCGGCAAGGGCGTGGCCACGGCTGCCGGTGTGCTGTTCGGGCTCAACCCCTGGCTGGGCCTGGCCACACTGCTCACGTGGGTGATCATCGCGGCCTTCTTCCGCTATTCCTCGCTCGCGGCGCTGGTGTCGGCGGTGTTCGCGCCGTTCTACCAGCTGCTCATCTGGGGCGGCGGGCCGATCGCGTTCGCCGCGAGCCTCATGGGCCTGCTGCTCATCGTGCGCCACCACGCCAACATCCAGAAGCTGCTCGCCGGCACAGAGAGCAAGCTCGGGCGCAAGCCGGCCGCGCCCGCTGCGCCGCCGCCCAAGGCAGCCCCGCGCAAGCAGGCGCACACGGTGAAAGGCCACAAACGGTGAAGGCCAAGCTGCGACAGGTCGCCGGGCTGTGCCTGCTCGCGGCCGTGGCCTGGGGCGCCGGGCAGGGCGTAAAGCACTGGCAGTCCGAGCGTCTGGCCGAGCAGATTGCCGCGAGCGCCGAACCCGGGGACATCGTGATGATCTCGTCGCTCACCTGCACCTATTGCCGGCAGGCGCGCGAGTGGTTCACCGCCCACGCCGTGCCCTTCCACGAGTGCTTCATCGAACGTGATGAGGCCTGCGCCGATGTCTACCGGAAGATGATGGCGCCGGGCACGCCGACGCTGCTGGTGCGCGGCCAGCGACAGGTGGGCTTCGACGTGCGGCGTGTGGCGAGCGCCCTCGGCGCGCACTGACAGCGCGCGGGCACGCGCCCTGCCGCGTGCGCCGATCGCGGGCTCTCCAGGCGGTCAAGCGCGCAGCGCGACGAAGGGCTAGATTGGCTCGGCGGCGCGGCGGCTTCGTCCCGTCGCGGACCGCCCAGATGCCCCGCCGACCATTCGCAGGAGAAGGCCCATGACCGACAAGACCGCCAAGCCCACCGGGTCCACCACCGGTGTCGGCGCACCCGCGCCGAGTGACCGCAACTCGCTGAGCGTGGGCCCCAACGGGCCGCTGCTGCTGCACGATGTGCACTTTCTCGAGCAGATGGCGCACTTCAACCGCGAGAAGGTGCCCGAGCGCCAGCCGCATGCCAAGGGCGCTGGCGCCTTCGGCGTCTTCGAGACGACGGAGGACGTGTCGCGCTACACCCGCGCGGCGCTGTTCCAGAAGGGCGCCTCCACCGAGATGCTGGCGCGCTTTTCCACCGTGGCCGGCGAGCAGGGCAGCCCCGACACCTGGCGCGACGTGCGCGGCTTCTCGCTGAAGTTCTATACCAGCGAGGGCAACTACGACCTGGTGGGCAACAACACGCCGATCTTCTTCGTGCGCGACCCGATGAAGTTCCCGCACTTCATCCGCAGCCAGAAGCGCCTGCCCGACTCGGGCCTGCGCGACAACCACATGCAGTGGGACTTCTGGACCAGCAACCCCGAGTCGGCGCACCAGGTCACCTACCTGATGGGCGAGCGCGGCCTGCCGCGCACCTGGCGCCACATGAACGGCTACGGCTCGCACACCTTCATGTGGGTGAACGCGGCCGGCGAGAAGTTCTGGGTGAAGTACCACTTCCACACCGACCAGGGCATGGCCTTCTTCACCAACGACGAGGCCAAGGCCATGGCCGGCTCGGATGCGGACTTCCACCGTGCCGACCTGTTCAATGCGATCGCGCGCGGCGAGTTCCCCTCGTGGACGCTGTCGGTGCAGGTCATGCCCTATGCCGAGGCGAAGACCTACCGCTTCAACCCCTTCGACCTGACCAAGGTCTGGCCGCACAAGGACTATCCGCTCATCAAGGTCGGCACCATGACCTTGAACCGCAACCCGGAGAACTTCTTCGCCGAAATCGAGCAGGCGGCGTTTTCGCCCGGGGCCACGGTGCCGGGCATCGGCCTGTCGCCCGACAAGATGCTGCTCGGGCGCGCCTTTGCCTACAACGACGCGCAGCGCAACCGCATCGGCGCGAACTTCCACC
>JBIQKU010000053.1:0-19734 GCA_044506225.1 Rubrivivax sp.
CGAGGAGGCGATGGAACGTTCGCTCGGCAGGCGATTCGGCACATTGGTGCGCTCCATCGACCATCTTCAGTCGGTGCTCGAATCAGAGCCGTTTGCCGCGTTCGACCTTCCGTCGCAGGCCAAGTGCGTCGTCACGTTCTTGCGGCGTCCACCGGCGTCGGCACCTGAACTCCCGATCGAGCACCGCGGCGCTCGCATTCTGAAGGTCTGCGGTGCCGAGGCCTTCACCGCCTATGTGCCTTCAGACAAGGGGGCAGCGTTCATGCAACTGCTCGAACGCACCTTCGGCAAGGACATCACCACCCGAACGCTGGAGACGGTTCAAAAATGTGCGCTGGCGTAGGTCGTCGCATACGGCCCGGCGTCCCGCCGGCGATCGGCCCAGCCCGACGGCGCATCGCCGAGTGACTTGATCCAACACTCTGCCGCCACACGCTTTGCCCATGCCACCACCGTTGAACGCCATGCCAGCCATCAACCTCGCAGACAAACTCGCTTCGTTCGAGGGCCACTGGCAGCCCCGCGTCGTGGGCCAGTTCAACGGGCACGACCTCATGGTCGTCAAGGTCAAGGGCGAGTTCGTCTGGCATGCGCACGCCGATACCGACGACTTCTTCCTGGTGCTGAAGGGCCGCATCACCATTCGCATGCGCGAAGGTGATGTGTCGCTCGGCCCGGGCGAACTGTTCGTCGTTCCCAAAGGCGTCGAGCATTGCCCTGTGGCCGAGGAAGAGTCGCATCTGCTGCTCATCGAACCGGCCGGCACGCCCAATACCGGGAATGCGGCCACTGCGGAACCGCGGCGCGTTCTCTAGCAGGCTCCCGTGGCAATGCGCGATCCGTCATCGCTCGCCGCCCGCCACCGGCCGTGGCTGGCTACCGCTCGTACGTCTTCATGGAGAGAAAGGCATGGCTTCCGACCTGTCGGCACTCAAGAGAGCGGTGTATCCGATGCCGGACTTCGTCAAGACCGCCTTGCACGACCGCGGCCTGATGCGCGACTACGAGGCGCGGCCGGCGTATCAGCGCAACGACTACATCGGCTGGATCCTGCGCGCGAAGCGCGAGGAGACGAAGCTGCGACGGCTGCATCAGATGCTGGATGAGCTCGAGGCGGGCGGCGTCTACATGAACATGCAGCATCCGGCTTCGCGGAAGGCATAAGCTCGCGCGCATGGAACCCCGGATCACCGTCCTGACGCTCGGCGTCGATGACCTCGAGGCATCGTTGCGCTTCTACCGCGACGGGCTGGGCTTCGCGACCGAGGGCATCGTCGGCCAGGAGTTCGCGCATGGCGCGGTCGTGTTCATCGACCTGCAGCCCGGACTCCGCCTGGCACTGTGGCCGCGCACCAGCATCGCGCACGACACAGGGGTCGCCCAAGGCCCGGCCAGCCCCACCGAGATGACGCTGGGCCACAACGTGACGTCGAAGGCGCAGGTCGATGCCGTCATGGCCCGCGCGGCGGCGGCCGGTGCACGCATCGTCAAGCCGGCGCGCGACACCTTCTGGGGCGGCTACGCGGGCTATTTCGCGGACCCGGACAGCCATCTTTGGGAGGTCGTCTGGAATCCGCAATGGGCGGACGACGGGCCGGCATAGCCCTTCATAAGCGTCGGATGCACTCATCCCGGCGGCTCGACACAAGGTGGTTCAGATGATTCTCGAAGTCGCCCCGCTCAGCGTGCGCGCCGGCCAGTCGGCGCAGTTCGAGGCCGCGTTCCGCCAGGCGCAGCGCATCATCGCGTCCATGCCGGGCTACATCTCGCATGAGCTGCATCGCTGCCTGGAGCGGCCTGACGAGTATGTGCTGCTGGTGCGCTGGGAATCGCTCGCGGCGCATGAGCAGGGCTTTCGCCAGTCGGCCGCGTATCAGGCGTGGAAGCAGCTCCTGCATCATTTCTACGAACCCTTCCCTGTCGTGTCCCACTACGAGGCCGTGCAAGGCGTTCCCGCCTGACAGGGGATGCCTCCGCGGGCCGACCCAGGAGTCGTCATGACCGATGACCGGCGCGAGATACAGGGGCTTCGGCCCGACCGTGAAGTGATGACGCGCCAGCGCCTGCCTTACTTCGTGGGCATCTCGGGCGCCACGGTGGGCGCGTCGGGCCTGTCCATGCACCTTGTCGTGATTCCGCCCGGCGCACGCGCCGAGCCGCACATCCATGTGGGCTACGAGACGGGCATCTATGTGCTCGAGGGCCGCGTGCTCACCCGCTGGGGGCCGGCGCTGGAGCACGAGGTGGTCAGCGAGGCGGGCGACTTTCTCTTCGTGCCGCCGGGCGTGCCGCATCAGGCGGTGAATCTCAGCGCGACGCTGCCCGCCCGCGCCGTGGTGGCCCGCAACCACCCGGCGGAGCAGGATCTCGTCGAGCCGTTCCTGCCGCCCGCGACCGTGTGACGGCGCCCGGTCACCACTCCTCTGTCCAACGAAAGCCCGCCATGCCCAGCAGCGACACGCTCGAGCGCTTCATCCGCCGCGTCGAAGAGGGCGCGCATGCCGACGCCTGCGAGGAGTTCTATACGGAAGACTCGACCATGCAGGAGAACCAGGCGCCGCCGCGCGTCGGTCGAAGCGCGCACGTGGCGGCCGAGCGCAAGATCCTCGCGCGTGCACGGTCCATCGAATCCAGGTGCATCCGCCCGGTGTTCGTGGCCGGCGATCGCGTCGTGATCCACTGGTTCTTCCGCTTCGAGTGGCTGGACGGCACGGTGACCGAGATGGACGAGCTCGCCTACCAGCGCTGGGAGGGCGAACGCATCGCCGAGGAAACCTTCTTCTACGACCCGGCGCAGCGGGTGCCGCGGCGGCCGGTGGGCTGAGCGCCCACGTCATGCTGGCCCGCCTCGCGGCCGATGCGACGCTGCTGGTGCACCTCGCGTTCATCGCCTTCGTGGTGTTCGGCGCGCTGCTCGCACTGCGCTGGTGCTGGATACCGCTGCTGCAATTGCCGGCCGCGGCCTGGGGTGTGTTCGTGGAGCTCTCCGGCCGCGGCTGCCCGCTCACGGCGCTGGAGAACCACTTTCGCCGTCTCGCCGGCGAAACCGGCTATGCGCACAGTTTCGTGGAGCACCACCTGCTGCCCCTCGTCTACCCCGCCGGGCTCACGCGCCCGGTGCAGTTCGCGCTGGCGGCCATCGTTGTCGGCGTCAATGTGGCGGTGTACGGTGTGCTGCTGCGGCGCCGGGCGCTCGGCCGTCGCGCTCCATCCACCCCTTCGCATCGATGAGGCGACGATGAACGCATCCGAACGAGACGAACTGCTGAAGACACTCAAGGCCCGTTTCGAGGCCCACATGCCGCGCCACAAGGGCGTGACCTGGGCCAAGGTGCAGGCGCGGCTCGAGGCGCATCCGGCCGCGCTCGAGGCGCTGCACGCGATGGAGAAGACGGGCGGCGAGCCCGACGTGGTGGCGGCCGACAAGAAGTCGGGGCGCCTCACCTTCGTGGACTGCAGCGCGCAAAGCCCCGCGGGGCGCCGCAGCGTCTGCTACGACGAGGAGGCGCTCGCCTCGCGCAAGGAGCACAAGCCCAAGGCGAGTGCGACGCAGATGGCCGCGGACATGGGCATCGAGCTCTTGAGCGAGGCCGAGTACCGCGAGCTGCAGGCGCTCGGCGAGTTCGACACCACGACCTCGAGCTGGGTGCGCACGCCGCCCGAAGTGCGCGCGCTCGGCGGCGCGCTGTTCTGCGACAGGCGCTACGGCATGGTCTTCGTCTACCACAACGGCGCGCAGTCGTACTACGCGGCGCGCGGCTTTCGCGGCTCCCTGCGGGTGTGAGCGCCGCGCGGGCGCCGCTCAGTAGCGCAGCCGCCCCTGCCCGTCGATGATGGCCAGCTCCACATAGTCGGAGCCGGCGTGCGACTGCGGCGAGTAGCGCACGCCGAACTTGCCGTAGGTGATCTCGCCGGCCGATTCGAAGGCACGCACCAAACTGTCGCTCGTGAGATCGCGCCCCGCACGCTGCAGCCCTTCGACCAGCACCCGCGCCTGCATATAGCCCTCGAACTGCGAGTTCGACGGCATGGCGTCGTCGCCCTTGGCCTTGACGAGCTGCAGGTAGTCGTAGACCGCCGGGTTCGCCGGGTTGTTGAGCGACGGCATGATCTGCGCGAGCACGATGCCCCGGGCCGCCGCGCCGAGGTCCTTGGTGGTCTGGTCCACGCTCACCACCGAGAAGCCGTACACCGTGGGCCGCGCCGGCGTGTCGGCCAGCGCCTTCAGGAGGCCGGTGAAGATGCCGCCCGCCGTGCCCATGATCAGCGCCTGTGGCTCGGCCTCGGCGATCTGGCGGGCCGCGGCGGTGAAGTCGGGCTTCTTCGGGTCCACCGAGGCGATGGTCACGATCTCCACGCGCTGGGCGGCGGCCTTCTCGATTTCTGCGAGCAGCGCCTTGCCGAAACCGTCGTCCTGGTAGAACGCCGCCACACGCTTCACACCGACTTGCTGCAGGTGCTTGACGAAGCGCGCCGCCTCGTCGGCATAGCCCGCACGCACGTGGAACAGATACCGGTGGTACTTGTCGCGCAGCGAGGTGGCGCCGGTGACCGGGGCAAACACGATGGTCTTCGCCGCCGTGGTCATCGGCAGCACCGCCGCGGTGTGGGCGGTGCCTGAATTGTTGTAGATGAGAAATACCTTTTGCTGCTCGAGCAGCTGCTTGGTGTTCTCCACCGCTCGCTTCACGTCGAAGGCGTCGTCCACCGTGTGGTAGACGATCTTTCGGCCGTGCACGCCGCCGCGGGCGTTGACCTCGTCGAAATACAGGCGTGCGCCGACGCCGTACTCGAGCGTCTGCGGGCCCAGCGGGCCGCTGAGCACGGCGGACGCGCCGATGTGGATTTCCTTGTCCGTTACGCCGTTCTGCGCCGCGAACAAGGTGCCGCAGGTCAGCAAGGCCCACGCCATTGCCGCGCCAATGAGAGCTCTGGAACCACGCATCGTCGTCTCCTCGCGCTGTGCCATTCGGTAGGTGATGGCGACGCGATCGTATCCGCGGGTAACGGTGACGCGCAGGTGACGACGCGGGGCTGCCCCTGCGATGCGTTAATTGTTCTCGGTAACTAAATCCAGCGGCCGCACCGGCGGCCGCCGCAGGCCTACATCGAGAAGCTGCCGCGCTCGATCGCCTGGCGCGCCATCAGGAAGGCGGCGGCGTTCCAGCTCTGCCCCGCCATGCCCATGGGCGCGAGGTTCTGGGCGTGGAACCACTCGGTGAAGCGCCAGTCGTCACGCGCATTCACTTCCGCAAGACGGCCGAGCTCGCGCGTGGCCACGGCCTGCTTGCCGAGCAGCGCGAGCGCCATCGTCCAGAAGCCGCCGATGAAGGGCCACACGCCGCCGTTGTGGTACTGGTGCGGATGGTTCTGCTGGTGGCGGCTCATGTAGCCGCGCCACAGCTCGTGGTCCGGGCCGATGGGGTTGATCACCGCGCGCACCGGGTACGGGTCGGCGGCACCTGCGGCCTGCAGCGTCTTCACGATCTGCTGCGACATCGAGTCGCCCGCCAGCCCGTAGAGCACGGCCAGCACATTGCCGAACACGTCGCCCTCGTCGCCGGCGAACGAGAGGTTGACGAAGCTGAGGTACAGCCCCGGGTTGCGCTGGCCGCGGCGCGCGTAGTGGCCGAGCAGCCGGCCGCGCCGGTATTCGGGCAGGTCGCGCTTGAAGGGATGGAACAGGTGGTTGAAGTGGTAGTGCGTCTCTTCCAGCCGCGGCAGGTCGAACAGCAGCTTGACGCGATACCACAGCGCGTTGGTGTAGAGCACGAAGCCCGAGCGCGGCATGATGTCGGCCCAGTCGCTGGCCTCGTTCTGCTGCAGCAGGAAGAAGCGCTGGTGTTCCTGCGCGAGCAGCCATTGCAGCGCGCGGTCCACGTTCTCCTGCCAGCGCTGCCCGATGCCCGGCAGCTTGCTCGTGCGCCGCGTGTGGTGCACCGCGATCAGCCACCACAGCGTGGCGTCGATGCAGCCGAGGTACCAGAAGTCCGCGTCCTCGGTGTCGGGGCAGACGTATTTCGGGATCTGGCCGTTGGCGGCCTGGCCTTGTGCGAGCGAATCGAGGCTCGCGATGGCACCGGCTTCCAGCTCGGGATCGCCGCTGCCGGCCATGGCGAGCACGCAGATGGCGGCATCGCGACCGAAGATGCGGGTGTAGCTGCGCGCCTCGGCCGCCTCGTTGCGGCTGGCCGCGAGGATGCCGCCCGAGCTCAGGTTGCGTCGCAGCAGCGACAGCGATTCATCGGCGCAGCGGGCGATGAGCCGCTCGGTGTCGCCGGTGGGGGCGGTGGCGCCTTGGGCGGCGCGCACGGCATCAGGGCATTCGATCATCGGGGCTCCTCGCGAAACTGCTTGCGGGCGATGCGGCGATGCGGCCGCGGACATCTCATGCTCCGCCACCCCGGCGTCCGCGGTCAGACGAAAAGAATCGTCTTTGCGTGTTGAATCTGGCATTCGATGCGGGTGGCGTGAGGGGCAGTTGCGCGTCCGGCGAGGGGTGTTGCACCAGAGGGGACGGCTGCAAATGCGCGCGCAGTGTACGAACGCACCGAGGCTGCGCCAGTGGCTGCCGGCCAGGGTCGCGCGGCTCGCGTGACCCACTTCACATGGATGCCGCCTGCGTGCCGCCACAAGGCGCGGACCGCGGATCGACCGCGAGAGTGCCTATCCGTAAACAGTCGTGCCGCGGGCATGCAAGTCGCCAAACCCCATGCTTTCGAGGGTCATAAGCCGTCCCGCTGGTCGGGTCGGCACACTGACCGCAATAACCACCACCCAGGCGGCCCGCCGGTGCCATGGCCGGCGCGACGGCACCGCCGCCGGAGCAGGAGACAGACAAGCCTTGATCGTTCCCGCGCGCGGCCGCCACGACGGCCCTCTTCCCCAGCGTTCGGCGCGCCGGTGGCTTGCGGTCGCGGCCGCCGCCTGCGCGGTGGCCGGCGCCGCAGCCGCCTCCTCGTCGCCGCTCACGCTGGCCTCGCTGGACCTGCGGCGCATGAGCCTCGAGGAACTCAGCGAGATCCAGATCACTTCGGTGTCGCGGCGCGCCGAGCCGCTGTCGCAGGCACCGCAGGCGGTGTTCGTCATCACCGCCGAAGACATCCGCCGCTCGGGCGCCACCAGCCTGCCCGAGGCGCTGCGTCTCGCGCCCAACCTGCATGTGGCGCGCGCAAGCGCGCATGGCTATGCCATCAGCGCACGCGGCTTCAACAGCCCGTCGGCCAACAAGCTGCAGGTGCTGATCGACGGCCGCTCGGTGTACACGCCGCTCTTCTCCGGCGTGTTCTGGGATGTGCAGGAGGTGATGCTCGAGGACGTCGAACGCATCGAGGTGATCAGCGGGCCGGGCGGCACGCTGTGGGGCGTGAACGCGGTCAACGGCTTGATCAATGTCATCACGCGCAACGCGGCAGAGACACACGGCACGCTGCTGACTGGCGGCATCGGCAACCAGGACCTGCTGCTTGCTGCGCGCCATGGCGGTGAACTTGCCGGCGGCACGCACTACCGCCTCTATGCCCGCCAGACGGGGCGCGCCCACACCGAGACGGCTGCCGGCGACAAGGTGGACGACGCTCTGCGCCACACGCAGGTGGGCTTTCGCACCGACTGGTCCGACGCCAGCGACAGCATCAGCCTGCGCGGCGCCGCCTACCGCGGGCGCCACGGCCAGCCGCTGCCCGGCACGATCCATATCAGCGGCATGAACTTTGCGCTCGGCGACATCGAGGTCGCCGGCGGGCACCTGAGCGCACGCTGGCAGCGTCACCTGCCGGGCGATTCACGCGTGACCGTGCTGGCCACCATCGACCACACCGAACGCACCGTGCCGCCCACCTTCTCGGAGGTGCTGGACCTGCTCGACCTGCAGGCCCAGCACACCTCACATCCCATGCCGGGGCACACGCTGGTGTGGGGCGCGCAGTACCGCCATGGCTGGGACCGCGTCACCAACAGCCCCTATGTCGCGTTTCTGCCCGGCCATGTGCGCCAGCGCTGGGTGAGCCTGTTCGCGCAGGACGAGATCGAGCTCACCCCCGACCTCCGGCTCACCCTCGGCGCGCGCCTGGAAGACAACGACTACACCGGCGGCGAGTTCCTGCCCAATGTGCGGCTGGCCTGGAAGCCGGCGGATTCGCAGCTGCTGTGGGCCGCGGCCTCGCACACGGTGCGCGCGCCCTCGCGGCTGGACCATGACACCTATGTGCCGGGCGCCCCGCCCTTCCTGCTGCGCGGCGGCGAGGCGGTGCGCGGCGAGACCGCCGATGTGCTCGAGCTCGGCTACCGCGGCCAGCCCACGCCCGCCACGTCGCTCGCCGTCACCGTCTTCCATGCGCGCTACGACCATCTGCGCACGCAGGAGATCGACCCCGGCGGCACCTTCGTGGTCTATGCGAACGGCATGAAGGGCCACACCGAAGGCCTCGAGGCCTGGGGTTCATGGCAGGTGTCGCCCGACTGGCGCCTCAGCGGCGCCTTCAGCTGGCTGGGCCAGCGCTTTCGCCTCAAGGCCGGCAGCAACGATGTGGCGGCGGTGCCGACGCTGGAGGGCGCCAATCCCGAACGCCGCTGGTCGCTGCGCTCCTCGCACCGCCTGCGCGACAACGCGGAGTTCGACCTGATGCTGCGCCACGTCTCGGCGTTGTCCGTGCCCGAGGTGCCGAGCTACTGGGCGCTGGACATGCGCTATGCCTGGCGGCCCGAGCCAGGTGTGGAGTTCGCAGTGGCGGGACGCAATCTCTTCGCCGCCGGACACGGCGAGTTCACCGCGCTCGCCACCCGCAGCCACCTGCAGCCCGGCGTCTTCCTGTCGGCACGATGCGAGTTCTGAGCCGCGCCTTCGCCGCCCTCGGCGCCGCGTTTGCGTGGCGTCGCCTGCTGCTCGGCCTGTCGCTGCTGCTGGCCGCGGCGGCCACCGCGCAGACCGCGCCGCTGCCGCCGGAATACCGCATCAAGGCAGCCTTTCTCTACAAGTTCCTGGGCTATGTCGAATGGCCGGCGACCGCACTCGGCCCGCCGGGTGCGCCCTTCGTCATCGGCGTGGTCGGGCCGGTGGCGGTGGTGGAGGAACTGCGCCGCGTCACCAGCGGCCAGACGGTGGCGGGCCACGCGGTCACGGTGCGCCGGCTCGCGCCCGAGGAGCCGCCGTTCGGACTGCATGTGCTCTACCTCGTCGGCGACGACGACATCCCGACCCATCAACTCGCCGCCACGAGCGGCCTGCCGGTGCTGACGGTCACCGAGTCGTCACGGCCGACGGGCGGCATCATCAATTTCACCGTGGTCAACCAGCGGGTGCGCTTCGACATCGCCCTGCCGGCGGCCGACTCCAACCATCTCAAGATCAGCGCGCGCCTGCTCAACGTGGCGCGCCGGGTGGAGCCGCGTTCATGAACCCCATGCAAGGATCGCTGCGGCGCAAGCTGGTCGCCGTGATGCTGGCGACGACGCTGGCGGCAGTGGTCGTCGCGCTCGGCGCGATGGTGGCCTACGACCTGCACGCCTACCACCAGAAGAGCGTGGCAGGCCTCGAGGCGCAGGCCGATCTGCTGGGCCGCACGACCGGCGCGGCGCTCGCCTTCGAGGACGTGGCCGTGGCCACCGAGAACCTCGCCTCGCTGCGTCAGCAGCCCACCATGCAGGCGGCCGCGGTCTACGGCGCGGGCGGCCAGCTCTTCGCCACCTACCTCGCGGAGCAAGCGCAGGCGCCGCCGCCCGAGCGGCCCGCGGACGACGGCGTGCACGTGCACGGCCGCAGCATGGAGGTCTTCCAGCCCATCGTGGTGCAGGGCGAGCGGGTGGGCACGCTGTACCTGCGTGCCGACTACCAACTGGTCGAGCGCCTGCTCGGCTTCGGCGGCATTGCGGTCGTGGTGGCGGCCATCGCCATGCTGTTCGCCTTCGGCGTGTCGCTGTGGCTGCAGCGCCTGGTCACCGGCCCGGTGCTGGCCATCGGCAGCGTGGCGCGCGAGGTGATGGCCACACGCGACTACTCGCGCCGGGCGCGCAAGGCAAGCGACGACGAGGTCGGCGACCTGGCCGATGCCTTCAACGGCATGCTGTCGGAGATCGAGCGGCGCACCGCGGCGCTGGAGCAGGCGCACGCCGAGACGCTGCGCGAAGTGGGCGAGCGCCGCGCGGCGCAGCAGGAGGTGATGCGGCTCAACGCCGAGCTCGAGCAGCGCGTGCAGCGGCGCACCGAGCAGCTCGAAGCCTCCAACCGCGAGCTGAGTGCGGCCAGCATCGCCGCCGAGCAGGCCAACCGCGCGAAGTCGGAGTTCCTCTCCAGCATGAGCCACGAGCTGCGCACGCCGCTGAACGCCATCATCGGCTTCGGGCAGCTGCTGCGGCTGCCGAACGCGAACCCGTCGTCCGAGCAGTCCAAGGTGTTCGTCGACCACATCGTGAACGCCGGGCGGCATCTGCTCGCGCTGATCAACGAGGTGCTCAACCTGGCGCAGATCGAGGCCGGCAAGCTCAACGTCAGCCTGCAGCCGCTGTCGCTGGCCAAGGTGCTGGCCGAGTGCCACACCATGGTGGAGGACATGGCCGGGCGGCGCGGCATTTCGGTGCGCTTTCCCTCGCATGTGGACCTGGCGGTGGTGGCCGACGAGACCCGGTTGAAGCAGGTGCTGCTCAACCTGCTGTCCAACGCCGTCAAGTACAACCGTGACGGCGGCCGCGTGGAACTGCATTGCGCCACCGTCGGCGACGAGCGCGTGCGGCTCACGGTGCGCGACACCGGCCCGGGCCTGCGCCCCGAGCAGCTGCCCCTGCTGTTCCAGCCCTTCAACCGCCTGGGCCAGGAAGCCGGCAGCGAAGAAGGCACCGGCATCGGCCTGGTCGTGACCAAGCGGCTGGTGGAGCTGATGGGCGGCAGCATCGGCGTGACCAGCACGGTCGGCGTGGGCAGCGAGTTCTGGATCGAGCTGCCGCGCGTGGCGGAGATGGCGCCGGCGATCGCCTCCGAGGCCGCGCGGGCCGACGCGGCACAGCCCGCCGGCGAGCACACCGCCACCGTGCTGTGCGTGGAGGACAACGCCGCCAGCCTCGAACTCGTGCGGCATGTGCTCAGCCTGCGCCCGCAGCTGCGGCTCATCACCGCCACCGACGGCCGGCGCGGCGTGGCGCTGGCACGCGAGGAGCGGCCGCAGCTCATCCTGATGGACAACAACATGCCCGAACTCACCGGCCGCGAGGCGCAGGCCATCCTGCGCGCGGACCCGGCGACCCGGCACATCCCGGTGATCGCGCTGAGCGCGGATGCGATGCCCAAGACGGTCAGCGAGGTGATGGCGGCGGGCTACCACGGCTATGTGACCAAGCCGATCGATGTGCACGACCTGCTGCAGGCGATCGATCGGGGGCTGGAGTTTTCGCGGACGCGGGGTGGGTTGGGCTGAGTCGGGCGTTCGCGGGCCCCTCACCCCGGCCCTCTCCCCAGGGGGGAGAGGGAGTAAAGCCGCCGGGCCGGCTCCCTCTCCCCCTCTGGGGGAGAGGGCTGGGGTGAGGGGGCCATCGCGGCAGGCCCTCACATGTTCAGGCCTCGACCAGCACTCCCACCGGCAAGCTCGCGAACACCTGCGACAAGCGCAGCTCACCGCCCGCCACCTCCGCCACCTCCCCCGTCAGCACATTGCGCAACCGCGCGCCATCGTCGACGCCCGGCACCTCCACCACGGTCTCTCCCCACACCGGCTCACCGACCGGCGCCGCGCCCACGTCCCCGCCAAGCCGGGCGAACAGGCGGCCGCTGATCACCACCACCCGCTGCGCCTCATGCTCGCGCTGGAACGCGATCACGTGCTCCGCCTGCGGCCCACGCGCACTGAGCGCGGCATAGCCGCCGTCACGGAACAGCAGCGGCATCTCGGCGCGCAGTGACAGCAGCCGCCAGGTGGCCCACAGCTTTAGCCGCCCGTCGTGCGGCGCTTGCAGCCATTCGCGCAGCCGCGGCAACCACTGCGCCTCGTCGATGCCTGCGGCTTCGGCCAGCCAGCGTTCGCGCAAGGCGTAGTCCACCGGCCGCCGGTTGTCCGGGTCGACCAGGCTCAGGTCCATCAGCTCGTTGCCCTGGTACAGGTCGGGCACGCCCGGCGAGGTGAACTTGAGCAGCACCATCGCCAGGCTGTTGAGCGCGCCATACCAGGCGAGCGCCGAGGCCTGCGCCTGCAGGTCGGTGAGCAGCGGGTTGGGCCGCACGCGCGCCAACACGCTGCGCACGAAGGCGAGCAGTGCGGCTTCGTAGTCGGCATGCTGGCTGATCCAGCTGGTGTGCAGCTTGGCCTCGCGCGCCGCCTTGAGCGCATAGCGCTCGATGCGCTCGCGGTACGCGGGCAGGCTGTCGTCGTCCAGCCCCTCGGCCGGCAAGGCGCCGAGCAGGGTCTGGTACAGCAGGTACTCGTCCGCACGGCTGGGGCAGGGCTCGCCATCGATCTCGCTGCGCTGCAGCTGCGGCGAAGCGCTCCAGCGCCGCAGCGCGAGCCGCCATGCGGCGGGCATTTCGCTCAGCACGTCGAGGCGGCTGCGCACGTCCTCGGAGCGCTTGTTGTCGTGCGTGGAGGTGGCGATGATGGTGTGCGGCCAGCGCGCCGCGCGGTCGGCGCCGGCCCCGTGGAAGGCGCGCACGGTCAGGCCGAAGCTGCCCGGGTCGCCGCCCACCTCGTTCTGCGAGACGAGCCGGCCATAGCGGTAGAAGGCCGTGTCCTCCACGCCCTTGGCCGCCACCGGCGCGCTGAACTGCTGGAAGCGCATGGCGAAGCGGCGCACCTGCCCGGCCAGCGCGGGCGGCGCGCCCTCGACGGCCCGCGCGAGCAGCGACTCGTGCACGAAGCCGAAGATCGAGGTGTCGGCCGCCCGGCTGCGCCGGCGCGCATGCGCCACGGCCCAGTCGACGTAGCGGCGGTCCTGCGCCGAGGGCGCGTCGACGATGTAGCTGCGGTACACCGGCATGCAGGCCGCCACCTCGGCCAGCGCGGTACGCAAGGTGTTGAAGGTGTAGTCGCGCGTGCGGCGGTGGCCGCGCGCGATGCGCAGCAGCTCGGTGGCGAGCATGGTCAGCTCCGAGGCGAGCGAGCTGCGCATGATGGCGCGCCGGCCCTCGTAGGCCAGCTCCTCGAAGGGCCGGCGCTCGCCGCTGAAGCGCGTCCAGACGCGGTCGATGCGCTCGCGCGCGCCGGCGTCCATCAGCACGCCGTTGACGAGATTGGCGAACCGGTAGCCGGTGGTGCCGTGCAGTGCCCAGGCCTGCGGCACCTCCTCGTGCGAAGCGGCGATCTTCTCGGCCACCACGTACAGCGGGCGCGCGGGGCGCCCGTTCGCATCGGTCCCGGGCGGCGCGAGGCCGGCGCGGCGCGCGTAGCCCTGCTGCAGGCGCTCGAAGTACTGCGCCGGGTCGTGCAGGCCGTCGGGGTGGTCGATGCGCAGGCCGTCGACGATGCCCGCGGCCGTGAGTTCGAGCGCGAAGCCGTGCGTGGCCTCGAACACCGCCGGCTCCTCCTGCCGCAGCGCCGCGAGTTCGTTGATGTCGAAGAAGCGGCGGTAGTTGATTTCGTCGGCGGCCACGCGCCAGTAGGCGAGGCGATAGGCCTGCGCCTCGTGCAGCGCATCCAGCGCATCGGGCTGGTTGAAGGACGAGACCGCCGCCTCCACCGCCAGCGCGGCGCCCTCGCCTTCGGCCATCAGCGCGGCCAGGCGCGCCATGAGCAGCGGCTTGTCGCGGCTGCGTTCGGCCAGGGCCTCGGGCTGCGCGGCATCGCGCGGTGGCAGGTGGCCGAAGGCGGCGGCGAGGCTCGCCAGCGCCGCGCGCGTCTCGCCTTCAGCCAGCTGCGCGGCGGCACGCTCCAGCAGCGGCGCATAGCTGCGCGGATCCAGCGGAAAGCGGTGCTCGAAATAGTGCAGCGAGAAGCTGCCGGCGGGCGGGTCGAAGCGCAGCGCGAGCTGCCCGCCCTCGAGCACCGCGCCATAGGACTCGCCCAGCACCGGCACCAGCACCTTGCCCTCGAGCTCGCGGTTGACCGGGTGCCAGTCGATGTCGAAGAAGCGCGCATAGGCGGAGGATTCGCCGTTCTCCAGCACATCGAGCCACCAGGCGTTGTCGCCGCCGAGAACGCCCATGTGGTTGGGCACCATGTCCAGCAGCAGCCCCATGCCCAGCGCCCGGGCCGCGGCGGCGAAGCGCTCGAAGCCTTCGCGCCCGCCGAGCTCCGGGTTGATCTCGTCATGCGCCACGATGTCGTAGCCGTGCGTGCTGCCGGGCCGCGCGCGCATGAGCGGCGAGCAGTACACATGGCTCACGCCCAGGCGCTGCAGGTAGGGCAGCACGCGCAGCGCGTCGTCGAAGCCGAACTCCTTGTGGAACTGCAGCCGGTAGGTCGCACGCGGCACGACGGCCTCGATGCGCGGCGCCGCGCCGCCGTGCGTGGCCGCATGCGGGCGGATCTGCGCCATGCGGGCGGCGAGCGCACGCACGCGTGCGTCTCCCGCCATCGCCCGCAGGTCCAGCGGCAGCTTCTGGCGCCAGTTGGGATGCTCGTCCGTCGTGCCGGGCAGGTTGGGCTGGTCGGCCACACGCAGCGCATCCTCGAGCTGCACCATCATCACGCGCGACGGTGTGGCCGCGAGGTAGGCATGCACCGCCTCGACCAGCGCTTGCGTGAGCGGCGTGGCCGAAGGATCGACCGCCACGCCCTCGGGCAGCAGCCCTTCGCGCTGCAGCGCCAGCAGCAGGCGCACGCGTTCCTGCGCGCGGCCGGCGAGCTGTTCCTCGTACACCGCCTCGTCGGGGAAGAGCCCCAGCGAGCGCCGCACGGCGAGGTCGCGCCCCGTCCACCAGCCTTCGAGCGTGGCGAGGTCGTGCGTGCTGACGGCCACCAGCGACTCGCGCGGGTACTCGTGCGGCGGCTTGAAGGCACCGCCCTCGGCGCGCTCGAAGTACAGCAGCCGGTACGACAGCACCTCGAAGCGCGCCAGCGCGGCGCGCATCTCGTCGGCGACGGTGCCCAGGTCCTCGCCGATCACCATGCAGTGGTTGCGCTCACTCTCCAGCGCGACGATGGCCAGCAGCTCCTCCAGGGGGTAGTGCACATAGGCGCCTTCGCGCGGGCTGCGGCCCTCGGGAATCCAGTACAGCCGCATCAGCCCCATCACATGGTCGATGCGCACCGCGCCGGCATGGCGCATGGAGGCCCGCAGCGTCTCGATGAAGAAGCCGTAGCGGCTGTCGCGCAGCCGGTCGGGCCGCAGCGGCGGCAGACCCCAGCCCTGGCCGGCGGGATTGAAGGCATCGGGCGGTGCACCGACGCTGGCGCCTTGCGCATAGAGCTCCGCATGGCCCCAGGTGTCCGAGCCGGCGCGGTCCACCGACACCGCGACATCCAGGTACAGGCCCACCGCCATGCCGTGCTCGCGGCAGCGGCGGCGCAGCGCGGCGAGCTGGCGGTCGGCCTGCCACTGCAGGTACTCGGCGTATTCGATCTGCTCGAGGTGCTCGGCCTGCAGCCGCTGCACCGCAGCTGAATGCGGATCGCGGCAGGACTCCGGCCACACCGGCCAGCCCCACACCGACGGGTCGGCGGCGTGGAACTGCGATTGAAGCGCCTCGAAGCTCGCATGCAGGCGCAGCGAGGCGCCGTGCTCGGCCTGGAAGGCGCGAAACTCATGCGCGCGCCGGCTGCCGGTGGCCAGGTGCGCCTCGCGGAAATGTGCGTACAGCTGCTGCAGCACCTCGTGCTTGGCGGCCCACACGCCGGCGTAGTCCACCTGCTCGGCGGCGCGCAGGCGTTCGAGCCGCTGCTGGAAGGCGGCGTCGCGCACATGGCGCTGCGCGGACTCGCACTCGCGCAGGTCGGCCATGGCCTCGACGTCGAGGTAGATCGTGTTCAGCCACAGCCGCGACGACGGGCTGTAGGGGCTGGCATGCGCCGGGTTGTGCGGGAACAGTGCATGCAGCGGGTTGAGGCCGACGATGCCGGCGCCGCGGGCGGCCCATTGTTCGATCAGCTGCGCCAGGTCACCGAAATCGCCGATGCCCCAGTTGCGCTCGGAGCGCAGGCTGTAGAGCTGGAGTGCCGGGCCCCAGACGCGGCCGTCGGCTTGCAGGCTGGCGGGGCGCCAGCAGTGGGCGGGGGCGGAGATCAGAAGGGTCGTGTTCTCTTTGCCGTTCGCCCCGAGCTTGTCGAAGGGCTTCGACGAGCTCAGCCCGAACGGGTCTGGTGACACAGCGAAGGTGTGATACCCCGCCGGCAACGCCAGCGCGATTTCCACGCGCACCGCGTGCATGCGCTCGCCATCCACCTCGCCGGTCTGGACCACCTCGCCATCCGCAAGCGCCAGCTCGCCGCGGTGTTCGCGACCGCCCTCCTCGGTCACCGTCCAGCCGATGCGCGTGAGCGATTGCGGCAGGCGCAGCAGCAGCTGCCAGCGTGGCGTGCCGGCGGTGATGGCGGCCGCGGGCGGCAGCGTCCGGCGCCAGTCATCGGCCTCCAGCGCAGCCAGCGTCTGCGGCGTCGCATCCTCGATGCCGAACTCGCGCAGCAAGGCGCGCAAGTTCTCTTCCGGCGCTTCATGCCGCTCGCCGAAGACATCGTGGAAGGATGTGCTGATGCCCACGCGTGCGCACAGCCGCAGCAGCGCGTCATGCTCAGCCGACATGCGCATCCTCCAGGCTCACCAGCACGCCGCCGGGCCGCAGTTGCACCGCATCCGCGCCGTGCGCGTAGATGGTCTGGCCCATGCTGGGCACCACGGCCGCCGCCTGGCCGAGGTTGGCGACGACGCGCCAGATCGCGCCATCGGCCAGCGTCCATTCGAGGCGCATCACATCACCTTCCACCCGCTGCGGCGTGCCGCCGCGCGCCTGTGCCAGGCGCGGCACCAGCCATTGCGCGCGCAGCGCGAGCAGCCGCTGGATGAGCGCGAGCCGGTCGCGGTGGCCGGGCGCGTCACGCTCTTCCCAGCGCAGCTTGCTGGCGGTGAAGCTGGCGAGCGCATTCGGGTCGGGGATGCGTTCGCGCGCCGATTCGTCGGCGAAGAGTGCGAAGCGCTCGAACTCCTTGCGCCGCCCGTCGGACACGGCCTTCGCCAGCTCGGGCCCGAAGTCGCAGAAATAGAGAAACGGCGTGGAGGCCGCGAACTCCTCGCCCATGAACAGCATGGGGATGTGCGGCGAGAGCAGCAGGCAGGCGTACAGCGTCTCGAGCGTGGGCACGTCGACCGAGGGCAGATGGTGCAGCCGCTCGCCGAAGGCGCGGTTGCCGATCTGGTCATGGTTCTGCACGAACGAGACGAAGGCGGTGGGCGGCAGGTGGGCGCTGGGTTCGCCGCGCGGCTCACCGCGCAGGGGCGATACCTCGCCCTGGTAGGCAAAGCCTTCGGCGAGCGTGCGGGCGAAGTGCGTGAGCGGCGCCTGCGCATAGTCGGCGTAGTAGCCGTCGGTCTCGCCGCTGGCCAGCACATGCGCGGCATGGTGCAGGTCGTCGTTCCATTGCGCATCGGCGCAGAAGGGCACGCCGCGCGGGTCGCGCTCGAGGTGGTGCGCTTCGTTGGCGTCGTTCTCGAGCACGAGGTGCACCTGGCGCTGCCGGCCGGGCCCGTCGCGCAGCGCGCGACCGATCTCGCAGGCGATGTGCGGCGAGGAATCGTCGCGGATGGCATGCACCGCATCCATGCGCAGGCCGTCGAAGTGGAACTCCTCCACCCAGTACAGCGCGTTGTGGATGAAGAAGTCGCGCACCGTGCGGCTGTGGTCACCGTCGAAATCGATGGCCGCGCCCCAGGGGGTCTGGTGCGCCGGGTTGAAGAAGCTCGGGCAGAAGGCGTGCAGGTAGTTGCCTTCGGGGCCGAAGTGGTTGTAGACGACGTCGAGCAGCACCATCAGGCCATGGCCGTGGGCGAGGTCGACGAACTGCTTGAGTTCGTCCGGCGTGCCGTAGCTCGCGTCGGGCGCGAAGGGCAGCACGCCGTCGTAGCCCCAGCCGCGCTCGCCGGGGAAGTCCGCAAGCGGCATCAACTCCACGGCGGTGATGCCCAGCGCCGCGAGTTCGCCGAGGTGGCGGGCGGCGTCGAGGTAGCTGCCTTCGGGCGTGAAGGTGCCCACGTGCAGTTCGTAGACCACCGCCTCGTGCCAGGGCCGGCCGCGCCAGGCGGTGTCTTGCCAGACGTAGGCGGCGGGGTCGGTGACCTCGCTCGCTCCGTGCACGTCGTCGGGGTTCCAGCGGGAAGCCGGGTCGGGCACCGCGAGGCCATCGCCCACGACGAAGCGGTAGCGCGTGCCGGCACCGGCCGAGGGCTCGATGCGTTCATGCCAGCCGCCGGGCTGGGGTTGCATGTCGAGCCGGCGGGCGATGGCGCCTGCGTCCAGCTCGAGCTGCACGCGCTCGCGGTCCGGCGCCCAGAGGCGGAAACGCACGCCGCCGCCCGGAAGCAGGGCGGCGCCGAAGGGCATGTCGTGGGTCATGGGTACTGCTCTGTCGTTGAAGCGGTGGTGTGCCTCGGTGGCCCCCTCACCCCAGCCCTCTCCCCCAGCGGGGGAGAGGGAGGAATGCCCGGCCGTCTTTCCCCCTCTCCCGCTCGCCGTGAGGTGGAGGCGGAAGAGCCATCCGTGCCTGCGCACGGATGGCCCGCCGGAACCGGCGCGGCCTGCAAGCCGCGCCGTGGGAGGCTGGGGTGAGGGCCGCGAACACCCTCACGGCCTCACCATCGGCCGGCTCAGCACGGCCAGGGAGCGGCCTTGCAGGGCGTAGGTGTCGCCTGGCGCATAGCCGCGTGCGGGCAGCGCTTCGTCGGCCACGGCGGTGTCGATCTGCCGGCGCCAGGGTTCGCCTTCGATGGCCGGCATGGTGAAGGCGACCTCGTGTTCGTCGGCATTGAAAAGCACGAGGAAATCGTCGTCCTCGATCGGCCGTCCGTGCTTGCCCACGTCGTCGATCGCGGCGCCGGAGAGGTACATGCCCAGGCAGCGGGCGAACTCGTGCTCCCATTCCTCGGTGCTCATCTCCTGGCCGTCGGGCTTGAGCCAGAGCACGTCCTTGAGTTCGCTCCCCACCAGTTGCCTGCCGGCGAAGAAGTCGCGGCGACGGAAGGTGGGGTGGGCCGCGCGCAGCGCGGTCATCTTGCGCGTGAACGCCAGCAGCGCTTCGCGCTCGGGCGTCCTGGCCCAGTCGAGCCAGCTGATCTCGTTGTCCTGGCAGTAGGCGTTGTTGTTGCCGTTCTGCGTGCGGCCCATCTCGTCGCCGGCGACCATCATGGGCACGCCCTGCGACAGCAGCAGCGTGGCGAGGAAGTTGCGCTTCTGGCGCTCGCGCAAGGCCTTGATCTGCGGATCGTCGGTGGGCCCTTCCACACCGCAGTTCCAGGAGCGGTTGTGGTCGTGACCGTCGCGGTTGTCCTCGCCGTTGGCCTCGTTGTGCTTCTCGTTGTACGACACCAGGTCGTGCAGGGTGAAGCCGTCGTGCGCGGTCACGAAATTGACGCTCGCATGCGGCTTCTTGCCCGAGCGGCCGTACAGGTCCGACGAGCCGGTCAGGCGCCGCGCGAACTCGCCGATCAGCCCGCCGTCGCCCTTCCAGTAGGCACGCATGCCGTCGCGGTAGCGGTCGTTCCATTCGGCCCAGCCGGGCGGGAACTTGCCGACCTGGTAGCCGCCTTGCCCCAGGTCCCAGGGCTCGGCGATGAGCTTCACGCGGTTGAGCACCGGGTCCTGGCGGATCACGTCGAAGAAGCCGCCGAGGTGCT
>JBIQKU010000054.1:0-19729 GCA_044506225.1 Rubrivivax sp.
GGCAGCTGTGGAACAAGCAGGATTCGGCGCCGTTTTGCAGCACCGCCTACCAGCCCGAGGCGATCTACGTGGTGCCGGTGCCGGCTCGGCGCGGCCAACTGCCCTTCGGCTGGCGCTGGCGCATGGTGGAGGCCGGCGTGGCGCACCAGTCCAACGGCCAGTCGGACCCGCTGTCGCGAAGCTGGAACCGCGTCTACCTCGGCGCCGGCTTCGAGCGCGGCGAATTCGGCCTGTCGGCGCGTGTGCACCGCCGCCTGCCCGAAGACGCCGATGACAACGACAACCCCGACCTGACGAACCGCATCGGCCGTGCCGAGATCAGCGGCAGCTGGCTGCCGGGACTGGCTACCGCCTCGCTCACCTGGCGCAGCAACCTGAAGTCGCTGCACCAGGGCTCGCTGCAGTTCGACTGGACCTTTCCGGTCGACCGCGACCAGCCCGACGGCCTGCGCTGGTATGTGCAGGTCTTCAGCGGCTATGGCGAGACGCTGCTGGACTACAACCACCGCCAGACCAGCCTGGGCCTCGGGTTGACCCTGTTCCAGTTCTGAGCCGACGCGGGTCCCACCGCGTGCCAAGCGGTCGCCGGCGGGCTAATCTGGCGCTGCGCCCACGCCAGCCAGCGCGGGCGGCCCAGACGACAGCACACGAACCGGCACCTGCGGGCGCCACAGGAGACATCCATGACCCGGATCTACGACGACCACCTCGACAAGAACCCCGCCAACTACGCCGCGCTGTCGCCGGTGAGCTTCGTCGAGCGCAGCGCGGAGGTCTTCGGCGACCTGCCGGCCGTCATCCACGGGCGCCGCCGCTACACCTGGGCGCAGACGCGCGAACGTGCCGCCCGCCTCGCGGCGGCGCTGCGTGCGCTCGGCGTGGCGCGCGGCAGCACGGTCAGCGTGATGCTGCCCAACACCCCGGAGATGGTGGAGGCGCATTACGCCGTGCCGGCGCTGAACGCGGTGCTCAACACCTTGAACACCCGCCTGGATGCGCCACTGCTCGCCTGGCAGATGAACCACTGCGAGGCCGAGGTCGTGATCACCGACCGCGAGTTCGCGCCGGTCATGCAGCAGGCGCTGCAGACGCTGCGCGAGCAGCACGGCCGCACCCCGGTGGTCATCGACGTGGACGACCCCGAGTACACCGGCCCCGGCGAGCGGGTGGGCACGCAGGAATACGAAGCCCTGCTCGAGGCGCATGCGCCGCTCGCCACGCTGGCCGCGCCGCAGGACGAATGGGACGCCATCGCGGTCTCCTACACCTCGGGCACCACGGGCGACCCCAAGGGCGTGGTCACCCACCACCGCGGCGCCTACCTCAACGCGGTCAGCAACGCCGCGACCTGGACCAT
The DNA here is from genome assembly GCA_044506225.1 of Rubrivivax sp. Lineage (GTDB taxonomy): Bacteria > Pseudomonadota > Gammaproteobacteria > Burkholderiales > Burkholderiaceae_C > JAKFDI01. Next base: position 1,358 of record JBIQKU010000054.1, read on the forward strand.
GCCGCACTTCCCGGTCTACCTGTGGACGCTGCCCATGTTCCACTGCAACGGCTGGTGCTTCCCCTGGACCGTGGCGCTGCTGGGCGGCACGCACGTGTGTCTGCGGCGTGTGGAAGCGCGCGCCATCCTTGATGCGATGCGTGAGCACAAGGCCGATCACTACTGCGCTGCGCCCATCGTGCACAACCTGCTGATCAACGCACCGGCCGAATGGCGCGAAGGCATCAGCCACCGCGTGCGCGGCATGGTGGCGGGCGCGGCGCCCTCGCCCGCGATGATCGAGGGCATGGCGACCATGGGCTTCGACATCACCCATGTGTACGGCCTGACCGAGGTCTACGGCCCAGCGGCCGTGGCGGTGAAGCGCCCCGGCTGGGCCGACGAGCCGCTGGCCGAGCAGACCCGCCTGAACGGCCGCCAGGGCGTGCGCTATGCGCTGCAGGACGGCATGACGGTGATGAACCCCGAGACCATGACCGAGGTGCCGGCCGACGGCCGAACCATGGGCGAGATCATGTTCCGCGGCAACATCACCATGAAGGGGTACCTGAAGAACCCGGGGGCGACCGACGCGGCCTTTGCCGGCGGTTGGTTCCACACCGGCGACCTGGCGGTGCTCGAACCCGACCGCTACGTCAAGATCCGCGACCGCAGCAAGGACGTGATCATCTCGGGCGGCGAAAACATCAGCTCCATCGAGGTCGAGGACGCGCTCTCGCGCCACCCGGCCGTGCTGGCCTGCGCCGTGGTGGCCCGGCCCGATCCGAAATGGGGCGAGACGCCGGTGGCCTTCGTCGAACTCAAGCCCGGCGCCGACGCCACGGCCGAGGAACTCGTTGCCCACTGCCGCAGCCTGCTCGCCGGCTACAAGGTGCCGCGCGAGATCCGCTTCGAGACCATTCCCAAGACCTCCACCGGCAAGATCCAGAAGTTCGTGCTGCGCGAGCAGGCGAAATCGGCGTCGGCCATCGAATGAGGAACACCGCATGACCCAAGACAAGGAGCCCCTGGTGCTGAACCGCCGCGACGCGCGCGGCGTCGTCACCCTCACCCTGAACCGGCCCAAGGCGTTCAACGCGCTGTCCGAGGCCATGCTCGAGGCGCTGCACGCCGAGTTTGAGGCGCTCGCCAAGGACGATGCGGTGCGGGTGGTGGTGCTGGCCGCCGCCGGCCGCGCCTTCTGCGCCGGCCACGACCTCAAGGAAATGCGCGCCGAGCCCTCGCTCGACTACTACCAGACGCTGTTCGCCCAGTGCACCCGTGTCATGCTCGCGGTGCAGCACCTGCCGGTACCGGTGATCGCGCGGGTGCAGGGCATCGCGACCGCCGCCGGCTGCCAGCTGGTGGCGATGTGCGACCTCGCCGTCGCGGCCGAAGACGCGCGCTTTGCGGTCAGCGGGGTGAACCTCGGCCTGTTCTGCTCCACGCCGGGCGTCGCGCTGTCGCGCAACCTGTCGCGCAAGGCGGCGTTCGAGATGCTCGTCACCGGCGAGTTCATCGACGCGCGTCAGGCGCAGGACAAGGGCCTGGTCAACCGGGTCACCGCGCCCGATCAGCTCGACGACGCCGTGGAACAACTGGTCGCCAGCATCGTCGCCAAGCCGCGGGTGGCCGTGGCCATGGGCAAGCAGCTCTTCTACCGCCAGCTCGAGACCGGCATCGCCGCCGCCTACGAGGACGCAGGCCGCACCATGGCCTGCAACATGATGGACGAGTCGGCGCTGGAAGGCGTGCAGGCCTTCATCGACAAGCGGCCGGCGCGCTGGGCGCAGCCGGGCTGATTGCGGCACCGCGTGCACGTGTCGATGCCGCTGCCCCAGGCCAACCCGTCCACCACCGATGCAGGCGCCATCGCCCGGGCGCTGGGCACCGACCTCGATGAAGGTCTGAGCACGGCGGAGGCGACCCGCCGCCTGGCACGCGACGGCGCCAACGAACTGCGCACCGCCGGCGCCGTGCCCGCGTGGCGCCGGCTGCTCGCGCAGTTGCGCGACCCGCTGATCTACCTGCTGGTGGCCGCCATCCTCATCGCGCTCGTGGCCTGGGTGGTCGAGGGTCGCCATGGCTGGCCGGTCGACGCGGTGGTCATCGCCGCCGTGGTGCTCATCAACGCCGTGCTCGGCTACGTGCAGGAAGCCAAGGCAGAGAGCGCGGTCGCCGCGCTCGCGCGCATGACGGCCGTGAGCTCGTCGGTGATTCGCGACGGCCAGCGGCGTCGCATTCCGAGCGCCGAGCTGGTGCGAGGCGACCTGCTGGTGCTGGACGAGGGCGATGCCGTCGGCGCCGACGCACGCCTGGTGCGCTGCGCCACGCTGCGCGTGCAGGAAGCGTCGCTCACCGGCGAGAGTGAGGCGGTGCTCAAGGACGCCACAACCCTGGAAGCGCCCGCGCCGCTCGGGGACCGAGTGAACATGGTGTTCAAGGGCACCGTTGTGGTCCAGGGCACGGGGCGCGCCGTCGTCACCGCCACCGGCATGGCCACCGAGATGGGCAGCATCGCCGAGATGCTCGAAACCACCGAGGAAGCGCCGACCCCGCTGCAGCAGGAGGTGGCTCGCATCGGCCGCATGCTGGGGGCGGCCGTCGTGGTGGTGGCGCTGGTGGTGGTCGGCACCATCCTGCTCCTGTCCGACATCCGCAGCGCCTCCGATCTGGTCACGGTGCTGCTGTTGGGCGTGTCGCTGGCGGTGGCCGCTGTGCCCGAAGGTCTGCCGGCCATCCTGTCGGTGGTGCTCGCGCTCGGCGTGCAGCGCATGGCGGGGCACAAGGCGATCGTCAAGAAACTCTCGTCGGTGGAGACGCTGGGCTCGGCCACGGTCATCTGCTCCGACAAGACCGGCACGCTGACCCGCTCGGAGATGACCATCGAGCGCGTGATGACGGCGTCCGGCGCGTCACAGGTCACCGGCGTCGGCTATGCGCCGCAGGGCCGGGTCGAGCACGACGGCCGGCCGCTCACCGCCGGGCCGCTGCGCGCCGAGCAGATCGTGGTGCTCAGCGGCGGCAGCCTTGCCAGCAACGCGGCGCTGCGCGAAGGCCAGCCGGGGCAGTGGGAGATCCAGGGCGACCCGACCGAAGCGGCCTTCCTGGTGGCCGAGCGCAAGCTCGGCGCGCACGAGCGGCGGCAACGGCGCTTCGAGCGCATCGGCGAAATCCCGTTCAGCTCCGACCGCAAGATGATGTCCACCATCGAACGCGACCATGAGCACGGCGGCGAGCGGGTGCTGATCACCAAGGGGGCCCCCGACGTGCTGATGGCCCGCTGCACCCGGGTGCGCGTCGGCATGGACGCCCTGCCCTTCGACGACGCCCGCCGAGCCGCCGCCGGGGCCGATGTCGAGCGACTGACCGACGCGGCACTGCGCACGTTGGCGGTGGCCTACCGGCCGCTCGCCGAGCACGAGAGCGCCGAGGACGGCGCCGAAAATCTCGAGCGCGAACTCATCTTCGTGGGCACGGTCGGCATCATCGACCCGCCGCGCGAGGAGGCCGGCGAGGCCATCCGCGAGGCGCACCGCGCCGGCATCCGGGTGCTGATGATCACCGGCGACCACCCGCGCACGGCGGCGCGCATCGCGGCGGACCTGGGCATCGTCGAGCCCGGCGCGAAGGCGCTCACCGGCGCCGACCTCGACGCGCTCGACGACGGCGCCTTCGCCCGCGCCGTGCGCGAGACCTCGGTCTACGCCCGCGTGGCGCCGGCGCACAAGCTGCGCATCGTCGACGCGCTGCAGGCCGACGGCAACGTGGTGGCGATGACGGGCGACGGCGTCAACGACGCACCGGCCCTCAAGTCGGCCGACATCGGCGTGGCCATGGGCATCACCGGCACCGAGGTGACGAAGCAGGCGGCGAAGATGATCCTCGCCGACGACAACTTCGCCACCATCGTCGAGGCCGTGCGCGAGGGCCGCGGCATCTTCGACAACATCCGCAAGTTCCTGCGCTACCTGCTCTCGTCCAACATGGGCGAGGTGCTGACCGTTTTCCTCGGCGTCGTGGGCGCCGGCGTCATCGGCCTCGGCGGTCCGGGCGAGGCGCTGGTGCTGCCGCTGCTGGCCACGCAGATCCTGTGGATCAACCTGATCACCGATTCCGGCCCCGCGCTGGCGATGGGCGTGGACCCACCGGGCGACGACGTGATGGCGCGCCGCCCGCGCCGCCCGGGCGAGCGCGCCATCGACGCGCGCATGTGGTGGGGCGTGGTCGAGATCGGCGCCGTCATGGCGCTCGCCACGCTGCTGACCATCGACCTGTACCTGCCCGGCGGGCTCATCGAGGGCACGCAGGACCTGGACAGCGCGCGCACCGCCGGCTTCACCGTGCTGGTGTTCGCGCAGCTGTTCAACTGCCTCAACGCCCGCTCCGAGACCACGAGCGCGTTCCGCCGCCTGTTCGAGAACCCGTGGCTGTGGGGCGCGATCGGGCTGTCGGCGCTGCTGCAGGTGGCGGTGGTGCACGTGGGCGTCCTCAACGTCGCCTTCGGCACCGTGCCGATGAGCCCCGCGCAGTGGGCGGTGTGCGTCGCGATGGGCAGCACGGTGCTGTGGTTCGGCGAGCTGCGCAAGCTCGTCCTGCGCGCCCGCGGCCGCCCGGGTGAGGCCGTCTGACGCGCATGGGGCTGCATCCCGTCATCGTCTTCCTGGGCGGCCTGGTGGTCATCATCACAGGCGCCGAGATGCTGCTGCGCGGCGCCACGCGCATCGCGGCCATGCTGCGCGTGCCGCCCATCCTGATCGGGCTGACCGTCGTCGCCATCGGCACCAGCACGCCGGAGCTGGCGGTGGGCCTGACCGCCGTCCACGACGGCAAGGGGCCGCTGTCGGTGGGCAACATCGCCGGCGGCAACCTGTTCATCCTGCTGTTCGTGCTCGGCCTGAGCGCGCTGTACCGGCCGCTGAAGCTGCAGCTGGCGAGCGTGCGGTTCGACGTGCCGGTGATGATCGCCACGGCGCTGGCGCTGATCGCGATGGCCTGGGACGGCGTGCTCACCCGCACCGAGGGCACGCTGCTGGTGGGCGCCTCCATCGCCTACTTCGTGACGCTGGTGCGCCTGAGCCGGCGCGAGAGCGCGCGCATGAAGCGCGAGTTCGCGCAGGAGTACAGCCGGCATGCGCTCCACGCCCGGCCGAGCCTGCCGCAGTGGGCGTGGAACGTCGCGCTGCTGGCGGCGGGCATCGCGCTGACGGTGCTCGGCGCCGACCTGCTGGTGGCCGGCGCCGTCGCCATCGCGAAGACGTTCGGCGTGTCCGACGCGGTGATCGGCCTGACCATCGTCGCCTTCGGCACCAACGCGCCCGAGTTCACGACCACGCTGGTCGCCACGCTGAAGGACGACCGCGACGTCGCCATCGGCAACCTCATCGGCAGCAGCATCACCAACATCCTCGTCATCCTCGGGCTGGTGTGCATCGCCGCGCCACAGGGCATTCCGGTCAGCGCAGAGGTGTTGCGCGTGGATCTGCCGCTCGCGGCGCTCGTGGCGCTGGCCTGCCTGCCGGTGTTTCGCAGCGACCAGCAGGTGTCGCGCCGGGAAGGGGCTTGCTTCGTCGTCGTGTACCTGAGCTATCTGGTCTGGCTGCTGACCGTGCGCGCTTGATCGCGCGCAAGTGCGCACCGGTGCGCCGGCGCTACGGTTCCCACCCGTCCGCTTGCCTCGAGAGGCCGTCCATGTCCTCGCTTCGTTCCCTTCTCGTCCACGTCGATTCCTCGGCGCGCGCTACGCTGCGACTGCGCGTCGCCCGTCAGCTTGCCGAAGCGCACGGCGCTGAACTGCGCGGCCTGTATGCCGACATCGGCAGCTGGGTCGCTCCGCCGTCGGCGTACGCGATGAGTACCGAAGCGGTGCAGATGCTGATGGACCTGGAGCGCGAGCGGCGCGACGGTGCGCGTGCGCGGTTCGAGGCGGCCACCGCGGGTCTGGATCAACGCCGCTGGGCGGAGTTGGGCGGCATCGCCACATTCCCGGCCTTTACGGAGCATGCGCTGTACAGCGACCTGATGGTGCTCGGCCAGTACGAGCCGGGCGCGTCCGTGACGCCTCATGTGCCGGGCGGTTTCGTCGAATCGACGCTGGCCGCCAGCGGGAAGCCCGCGCTGGTGCTCCCCTACGCCGGCGAATTCGACTTCAGCCGGCCGACCACCGCCGTCATCGCCTGGAAAGCCAGCGCCGAATCGGCGCGAGCGGTGGAAAGCGCCCTGCCCCTGCTGCGCCGTGCAAGCAAGGTGCATGTGCTGCGCTGGCTCGAGGAGGTGACGGACGCGGACTCCGAGGGCGCTGACATCGGCGCCTACCTCCAGCGCCACGGCGTGAACCCGATCATGGAACGCGCCGAGCAGGCCCCCGAGCGCCTGGGCGACACGCTGCTGTCGCGCTGCACTGACTTCGGCGCCGACCTGCTGGTCATGGGCTGCTACGGCCACAGCCGCGCGCGCCAGCTGGTGCTGGGCGGTGTGACGCGTACCGTGCTGGCAACGATGACGGTGCCGGTGCTGATGCGCCGCTAGTCTTGGCGAGGCGCCTGCGTGGCTCGCCCGCCTCGCGGCTGCGACGGCCGAAAGACCGCGGCGTCGACTGCCCCGAAACCGCGGCGCCAGCGCCGTGGACTGTAAGGGTGTACAGTCTCGGGTCTTTCGCTTGGCTGCTTGCGTCCTTGCAAGCGTGCAGCTCCGGCAGCCATCAGAGCCGCCGCGGTCGCGAAGTGCGCATTCGGCGCGCCAGGCGTAAGCAGACATCGTCGACCTCTCGCGCGGCGCCTTCTTGACCGGCGCCGAACGGCTGAAAGCATTGCATCGATACCACCATCCGACCCGGCCAGTCCTTCGCCTCGCCCGTGTTCAGACGTTCTGATGACGTCTGCGGCCCTGCATCTGTCCGCACGTCGGACCGATCGGCCGATTGGTCGGTTCCCGGCCAACGTCCTCGTCGATCCGCGCATTCAGCTTTGCACCCTGCCGGCCCTGGCGCCCGCAGGGTGCGGTCGTTTCACGAGCGCTTTGGCGCTCCAGCTGTTTTCCATCGTTAGGAGATAGTGCCCATGGCAAAGGAAGAACTGATCGAAATGAGTGGCGTCGTCGACGACGTCCTGCCTGATTCGCGTTTTCGCGTGACGCTCGAGAACGGCCACCAACTCGTGGCCTACACCTCGGGCAAGATGCGCAAGCACCACATCCGGATTCTTGCCGGCGACAACGTGTCGCTCGAGCTGTCGCCCTACGACCTCAGCAAGGGTCGCATCACCTTCCGTCACCTCGAGCGCCGCGGCCCGCCGCCCGGTGCGCAGCGCCGCTGATCTTTCGCAAGGCTGAAGCGCCGGGATTCGCCCGCAGGCGCGCAGCCTGATGCCTCAACCTTCATCGATCGCCGTCATGCGCAGCCTGTTCCACCTGGCCTTCCATGTGCAGGACCTCGACGCGGCCCGCCGCTTCTACGGCGACGTGCTCGGCTGCCGGGAGGGGCGCAGCACCGAAACCTGGGTCGACTTCGACTTCTTCGGCCACCAGCTGTCCCTGCACCGGGGCACGCCGTTCGCAACGACCGACACCGGGCGCGTCGGCGACCACATGGTGCCCATGCCGCACCTCGGCCTGGTGCTGGAGCTGCCCGACTGGCAGGCCCTCGCCCAGCGGCTCGAGGCGGCTGGCATTGCCTTCGTGATGCCGCCGCAGGTGCGCTTCGAAGGCCAACCCGGCGAGCAATGGACGATGTTCTTCCGCGACCCGAGCGGCAATCCGATCGAGGTCAAGGGCTTTCGCTCGCTCGACAGCGTCTACGACGCCTGAGCCGCTGGCCTTGCCCGAGCGGCGGGCGCGCAAGAAAAAGCCCGACCGTTCAGGGTCGGGCTTCAAGATGGTGGTGGAGCCGGCGGGAATCGAACCCGCGTCCGCAAGCCATTGCTGGCCAGTTCTACATGCTTAGCTGTCTGATTTGGTTTTAGCGGAACCGGTCGCGCAGCAGCACGCTACCGTCCCCACGAGTCACTTGATTTAGCCGCGCACCGAGTGACCCGGCGCGAAGCGAGTCCATGTAAATGACTTTGCAGCCCTCGGGTTGCCCCTCAGGCCCAGCCCATGGACGAGCTGTTGCAAAGCTCGCCGGTGTTAAGCGGCGAGGGCGTACGAAGAGTCGTTCGCAGTTACTTTGTTTCCAGTGGATTTACGAGCGAACTGGTGCTCGGCATGCCCTGATCCAACTCCGTACCCACGTCGAAGCCAGGTCGGCCCCAGGGATTGCTTAGTTTAGGCCAGGCCCAGAAAGTTCAAGAGTTCGCCGGGCGAAGTCAGCACTTCATCGGCGCCCCAGGTGTGCATCGGCTCGCCCAGGCCCAGGTACCCCCAGGCCGCCACCAGCGTGCCCATGCCGGCCGCGCGTCCCGCTTGCACGTCGCGCAGGTCGTCGCCCACATACACGCACTCGGCCGGTGCCACGTTGGCGCGGCGCGCAGCCTCGAGCAGCGGCAGAGGATGCGGCTTGGCGTGAGCGGTCGTGTCGCCCGAAATCACCACCGCCGCGCGCTCTGCCAAGCCCAGAGCGCGCGTGAGCGGATCGGTGAAGCGCGCGGCCTTGTTGGTCACGATGCCCCAGGGGCGTCCGGCGCGCTCGAGCGTGGCGAGAACCGGCGCCATGGCCTCGAACACACGCGTGTCCCGGGTCATGCGCTCCTCGTACAGGCGAAGGAAATCAACGCGCAGCGCCTCGAAGTTCTCATCCGACGGCTGCACGCCCAAGGCGATGCCCAGCATGCCGCGTGCGCCTGCGCCCACCATGGCACGAAAGCGTTCAAACGGCAGCGGCGGCAGATCGTGCAGCGCACGCAACTCGTTGGCCGCACTGGCCAGATCCGGCGCGCTGTCGACCAGCGTGCCGTCCAGGTCGAACAGCACCAGCGACGGATCGCGGCTCAGCCGGGCTTGCGGCATGCGAGGAGATAGTTGACCCGGGTGTCGTCGACGAGCGCATAGCGCTTGGTCAGCGGGTTGTATCCCAGCCCTTGCAAGCCATGGACATCGAGCCCCGCCTGCCGTGCCCAACCGGCCAGCTCGCTCGGGCGCGCGAAGCGGGCGTATTCATGCGTGCCCTTGGGCAGAAGGCCCAACGCATATTCGGCGCCGACGATGGCGAAGGCGAAGGCCTTGGCATTGCGGCTGATCGTGGAGAAGAACACCCAGCCTCCGGGTGCCGCCAGCGTCGCGCACGCACGCACCACTGAGGCCGGATCCGGCACGTGCTCGAGCATCTCCATGCAAGTGACCACATCGAAGTGCCCGGGCTGCTCTTCGGCAAGCTGTTCGACCGCCACCTCGCGGTACGACACGGAGGCCGTCTGCGCTTCGAGCGCATGCAATTGCGCGACCTTCAGCGCCCGGGTGGCCAGGTCGATGCCCAGCACCTCGGCGCCACGACGGGCCATCGCATCGGAAAGAATGCCCCCGCCGCATCCGACGTCGACGACCCGCCGCCCTGCCAGGCGCACATGCCGCTCGATCCAGTCCAGCCGCAGCGGATTGATCTTGTGAAGCGGCGCGAACTCGCTGTCGGTGTCCCACCATTTGTGGGCCAGTTCGCCGAACTTGGCGAGCTCCTGCGGGTCGGCATTCAGGCTCATCGAGGCATGTTAACCAATGCGCCTGGCGGGCGGCCCGGCAACGGTCGCCGCGAGCGCCGGGCAAAGAAAAACCCCGCCGTGGCGGGGTTCCTCGAGGGGCTGCGCGGCGATCAGCGGCGGGTGCGCGTGCCGACCACTTCGATTTCCACGCGGCGGTTCTCGGCGCGGCCTTCGCGGGTCTTGTTGTCAGCCACGGGCTGCTTCTCGCCCTTGCCTTCGGTGTAGATGCGGTTGCGCTCGACACCCTTGCTCGCGAGGTAGTTCTTGACCGTTTCGGCGCGGCGCACCGAAAGCTTCTGGTTGTAGGCCTCGGTACCGATCGAGTCGGTGTGACCGACGGCGATGATCACCTCGAGGTTGACACCGGCCATCTTGCTGACGAGATCGTCCAGCTTGGCGCGGCCGTCGGCCTTGAGCTCGGCCTTGTCGAAGTCGAAGAACGCATCAGCGGCGAAGGTCACCTTTTCGCTCACCGGGGCGGCCGGGACGGGCGCCGGAGCCGGGGTGGGAGCGGGAGCCGGGGCCGGAGCCGGCGCGGCAGCGCGCGGGGTGGGCGCCGGGGCGGCGGCTTGCTTCAGCGCGCCGTCACAGGCTTCGAGCGCGGTGGCCGGCGTCCAGTTGGCATCGCGCCAGCACAGTTCGTTGGTGCCGTTCTTCCACGGAGTGCCGGAGGCGTTCACCCAGTTGTCGACGGTCTTGGCTTGGGCGAATGCGCCGGTGGCGGACGCGGCAAGCGCAGCACAGGCAAAGAGCGAGGCCACTTTGTTCAGTTTCTTCATGATTCTCCTCTCAAGGAAGGGCAGTAGTTTCTGCGAAGACGTCCGAAGCGAAATCGGAATGCGCTGGCAAACGACCGCTACTGCGAACGCTGGCCACCCGAATGATTGTGCCATAGGGTCTCCACTGACCCGTGTTTTGTGCAGCACTGCGCGTGCCTGCCGCAACGATGTTGCGCGGCGGCCACAAGCCCCGCCACTTAGAATCTGCTGTTTCGCCGATGCGAGCACCGCGAGCACCTTCACCGACGCGCGCTTCAGATGACCCAATTCGCCAAGGAAACCCTGCCGACCAGCCTCGAAGAGGAGATGCGCCGCTCGTACCTCGATTACGCGATGAGCGTGATCGTCGGGCGGGCGCTGCCGGACGCGCGCGACGGGCTCAAGCCGGTGCACCGGCGGGTGCTGTTCGCGATGCACGAGCAGAACAACGACTGGAACCGGCCGTTCAAGAAGAGCGCGCGCATCGTCGGCGACGTGATGGGTAAATACCACCCGCACGGGGATTCGGCGATCTACGACACCATCGTGCGCATGGCGCAGCCGTTCTCGCTGCGCCACATGCTGGTCGACGGCCAGGGCAATTTCGGCTCGATCGACGGCGACAACGCCGCGGCGATGCGCTACACGGAAATCCGCCTGGCCAAGATCGCGCACGAGATGCTCGCCGACATCGACAAGGAAACCGTCGATTTCGGGCCCAACTACGACGGCAGCGAGAAGGAACCCCTGGTCCTGCCGACGCGGCTGCCGAACCTGCTGGTCAACGGCTCGGCCGGCATCGCGGTCGGCATGGCAACGAACATCCCGCCGCACAACCTGAACGAGGTGGTCGACGCCTGCCACCACCTGCTGAAGAACCCCGAGGCCTCCATCGACGAATTGATGGAGATCATTCCGGCGCCCGACTTCCCCACCGCCGGCATCGTCTACGGCCTGTCGGGCGTGCGCGACGGCTACCGCACCGGCCGCGGCAAGGTGGTGATGCGCGCCAAGTGCCACTTCGAGGACATCGACCGCGGCCAGCGCCAGGCCATCATCGTCGACGAGATCCCGTACCAGGTGAACAAGAAGAACCTGCTCGAGCGCATCGCCGAGCTGGTCCACGAGAAGAAGCTCGAGGGCATCAGCCACATCCAGGACGAGTCCGACAAGTCGGGCATGCGCGTGGTGATCGAGCTCAAGCGCGGCGAAGTGCCCGAGGTGGTGCTGAACAACCTGTACAAGCAGACGCAGCTGCAGGACACCTTCGGCATCAACATGGTGGCGCTGATCGACAACCAGCCCAAGCTGTGCAACCTGAAGGATCTGATCGAGATCTTTCTCGAGCACCGCCGCGAGGTCGTCACCCGCCGCACCGTGTTCGAACTGCGCCGTGCCCGCGAGCGCGGCCACGTGCTCGAAGGCCTGGCGGTGGCACTGGCCAACATCGACGAGTTCATCGAGACCATCAAGGCCTCGCCCACCCCGCCGGTGGCCAAGAGCGCGCTGATGAGCAAGAGCTGGGATTCGTCGCTCGTGCGCGAGATGCTCGCGCGGGCCGAGGGCGAAGCGCCGGGCGGACGCGACGCCTACCGGCCCGAAGGCCTGCCCAAGCACTACGGCCTGCAACCCGACGGCCTGTACCGGCTCAGCGACGACCAGGCCAGCGAAATCCTGCAGATGCGCCTGCAACGCCTGACCGGCCTGGAGCAGGACAAGATCATCGGCGAGTACAAGGACGTGATGACGCAGATCGCCGATCTGCTCAACATCCTGGCCACGCCGGCCCGCGTGACCGGCATCATCTCGGACGAACTTGCCGCCATCAAGCAGGAGTTCGGGCAGACCAAGCTCGGCGCACGGCGCAGCACCATCGAGCACAACGCGCAGGATCTGGCCACCGAGGATCTGATCACGCCCACCGACATGGTGGTGACGCTCTCGCACACCGGCTACATCAAGAGCCAGGCCCTGTCGGAATACCGCGCGCAGCGGCGCGGCGGTCGTGGCAAGCAGGCGACGCAGACCAAGGAAGACGACTGGATCGAGCAGCTCTTCATCGCCAATACGCACGACTACATCCTGTGCTTCACCAACCGAGGTCGGGTGTACTGGCTGAAGGTCTGGGAAGTGCCGCAGGGCTCGCGAAACTCCCGCGGCAAGCCCATCGTCAACATGTTCCCCTTGCAGCAAGGGGAGAAGGTCAACGTGGTGCTGCCGCTGACGGGCGAGTTCCGCACCTTCCCGAGCGATCACTATGTGTTCATGGCCACCGCGATGGGCACGGTCAAGAAAACCGCGCTCGACGAGTTCAGCAACCCGCGCAAGGCGGGCATCATCGCGGTCGACCTCGACGAGGGTGACTTCCTCATCGGCGCCGCACTCACCGACGGCAAGCACGACGTGATGCTGTTCAGCGACGGCGGCAAGGCGGTGCGCTTCGACGAAGAAGACGTGCGCCCGATGGGCCGCAATGCGCGCGGCGTGCGCGGCATGAACCTCGACCCCGGCCAGAGCGTGATCGCGATGCTGGTGGCCGAGGACGAGACCCAAAGCGTGCTCACCGCCACCGAGAACGGCTACGGCAAGCGCACCTCCATCGTGGAGTACACCCGCCATGGCCGGGGCACCAAGGGGATGATCGCCATCCAGCAAAGCGAGCGCAACGGCAAGGTAGTTGCGGCCACGCTGGTGCGCCCGCATGACGAGATCATGCTCATCACCGACCGCGGCGTGCTGGTTCGCACCCGTGTGTCCGAAATCCGCGAACTCGGCCGCGCCACGCAGGGGGTCACGCTGATCGCCCTGGACGACGGTTCGAGCCTGAGCGGCCTGCAGCGCATCGTCGACAACGACGCCAACGATGCACCGAGCGAAGACGGCGACGACGCCACCCCCGAGGAGCAATCATGATGAAACACTGGATCGGCGCAGCGCTCCTCGGCTGCGCGCTGGCGGCGAGCGCCCAGACCTCCACCAAGAAGGAACTGGTCGACAAGGTGCTGCAACTGCAGCAGCCGGCCATCGAGGGCCTGGCGCGCACCGTGGTCCAGCGCCCGGCGATGCAACTGCTTCAGGCGGCCGGCCAGGCCCTGCGCACACAGGTGCCGGCCGACAAGCGTGAAGCGATCGGCAAGACCATCGAGGGCGACGTCAAGCAGTTCGTGACCGAAGCCGAACCCATCCTGCGAGAACGTGCGGTCGCGCTGGCGCCGAGCATCATCGGCCCGGTGCTCGAGGAGAAGTTCAGCGAAGACGAACTCAAGCAGCTGATCGCCTGGCTCGAGTCGCCGGTGCACAAGAAGTACCAGCAGGTGTCCCCCGAAATGGAAGGCGCCTTCGTGAAGCAGCTGCTCGCCGAAGGCGCACCGCTGCTCGACCCCAAGCTCCAGGCGCTGCACGCCCGCATGCGCAAGGCGCTCGGCGTGAGCGACGCGCCCGCGAGCGGCGGCGCACCGGCGCCCGCCCGCGGCGCGAGCCGCTGACGAAGCGGCCCGGCCGCGCGCCGCGCGGGCGTCGACCGGGCTGACGACAAGCGAGCGTCCGGCCGCCGTCCGGCCCGCACGCCGCCCTTGCCCGCCAGAACATCTTTCCCCCGTCATGTCAGACACGCCGACCTCCGCCGACCCCGACCTGCTCGCCCTTCGCCAGGGCATCGATGCCGTCGACCGGGAACTGCTCGCGTTGCTGAACCGCCGTGCCGCGCTGGCGCACGAGGTCGGTGAGCTGAAGAAGAAGGAGGGGTCGGTCGTGTTCCGGCCCGAGCGCGAGGCGCAGGTGATCGCCGGCCTGAAGACCGCCAACCCCGGCCCGCTCGCCAACGACAGCGTCGCGCCGATCTGGCGCGAGATCATGTCGGCCTGCCGTGCACTGGAAACGCCGACGCGCGTGGCCTACCTCGGCCCGGCAGGCACCTTCAGCGAACTGGCCGCGCTCGGATACTTCGGCTCGTCGATCGAGAAGGTGGCCTGCATCAGCATCGACGAGGTCTTCCGCGCGACCACCGCGGGCGCGGCGGATTTCGGCGTGGTGCCGGTGGAGAACTCCACCGAGGGCGTGGTCGCACGCTCGCTCGACCTGTTCCTCACCACGCCGCTGTTCATCATCGGCGAGACCAGCCTGTTCGTGCGCCACAACCTGCTCCGCCAGGCCAACTCGCTCGACGGCATCGAGGCGGTGTGTGCGCATCCGCAGGCGCTCGCGCAATGCCACACCTGGCTCAGCAATCACCTGCCGAACGTCGAGCGCCGGCCGGTGTCCAGCAATGCCGAAGGCGCGCGCCTGGCCAGCCTGGACCCGTCAATGGCCGGCATCGCGAGCGATCGAGCGGCCAGCGAGTTCGGCCTGCACATCGTCGCCCCCGCCATCCAGGACGATCCGCACAACCGCACGCGCTTCGCGATCGTGACCCACCCGGACCGCCATCCCGAGCCGGCCGCGTCGGGCAAGGACTGCATCAGCCTGGTGGTGTCGGTGGCGAACGAACCCGGTGCGGTGCACGACATGCTCGTGCCGCTCAAGCGCCACGGCGTGTCGATGAGCCGCTTCGAATCGCGGCCGGCGCGCTCGGGCCAGTGGGAGTACTACTTCTACATCGACCTGCAAGGACACCCGCAGGAGCCGCACGTCGCTGCAGCGCTGAAGGAACTGCGCCAGGCCTGCGCCTTCTTCAAGCTGCTGGGCACCTACCCGCTGGACGCGCACTGACCCGCTCACGCCAACGATGTTCACTCAACTCGGCGTCATCGGTTGCGGCTTGATGGGCGGCTCTTTCGCCCTGGCGCTCAAGCGCGCAGGGCTGGTCAAGCGTGTGGTCGGCTACAGCAAGTCGCCCTCGACGACGGAGAAGGCGAAGCGGCTCGGCGTGATCGACGTGGCGGCCGAGTCGGCGCTGCTCGCCGTCTCGGGCTCCGACATCGTGCTGATCGCCGTGCCGGTCGCCGCCAGCGAAGCCACCTTCAAGGCGATCCGGCACCTGGTGGAGCCGGGCGTGCTCGTCATGGACGTCGGCTCGACCAAGCGCGATGTCGTCGACGCCGCGCGCCGCGTGCTCAAGGAACGCATCGCGAGCTTCGTGCCGGCGCACCCCATCGCCGGCAAGGAAGTCGCCGGCATCGCCCATGCGGACCCGGCGCTCTACAACGGCCGCCAGGTCATCCTGACGCCGCTCACCCAGACCAACCCGGACTTCGTGCAGAAGGCGACCGACGTCTGGTCGGCCATCGGCGCGCAGGTGCTGCGCATGTCGCCGGAGAACCACGACGCGGCGTTCGCGGCGGTGAGCCACCTGCCGCACCTGCTGGCCTTCGCCTACTTCAACGCCGTGGCCAAGCAGCCCGCCGGGCGAGACTTCCTCTCGCTCGCCGGCCCGGGCTTTCGTGATTTCACGCGCATCGCGGCCAGCGAGCCGACGGTCTGGCGCGACATCCTGCTGTCCAATCGCGAGGAACTGCTCAAGCAGTCGCAGCGCTTCCGGCATGCGCTGGACGCACTGGAGCACGTGCTCAAATCGGGCAACGCCGAAGCGCTGGAAGACCTGATCCGTGGCGCTTCGGAGGCACGCGCGGCGTGGCAGATGAACGCCAGCAAACCCACTCCCCACCGCTGAGGCGGGCCGGCACGCCATCGGGCGCGCACTGTCCATCGGATGTACACGACTTCCTTCCTCGACCTGCCGCCCCTGCAACGTGCCGGCGGCACCGTGCGGCTTCCGGGCTCCAAGAGCATCTCCAACCGCGTGCTGCTGCTGGCGGGCATGAGCGAGGGCGAGACGCTGGTGCACGACCTGCTTGCCTCCGACGACACCCAGGTGATGTTGGACGCCCTGCGCACGCTGGGCTGCGAGGTGCGGCCCGAGGGCGCGGCGTGGCGTATCCGCGGACTGGGTGGTCGGCTGCCGGTGCGTGAGGCGAGCCTCTTCCTCGGCAACTCCGGCACCTCCACGCGTTCGCTCGCCGCCGCACTTGCCCTGCTGGCCGCGACCCAGGGTGGGCGCTTCGAGATCCGCGGCGTGCCGCGCATGCACGAACGTCCCATCGGCGACCTGGTGGACGCGCTGCGGCCCCTCGGCTGCCCCATCACCTACCTCGGCGAGGCGGGCTTTCCGCCGCTGCAGTTGGGCGATGGCGCGGCACATGCGCTCTCGCTCGACGCGCCGATCCGGGTGCGCGGCAACGTCTCCAGCCAGTTCCTCACCGGCTTGCTGATGGCGCTGCCGCTGGTGGCGGGCGATCAGGAGGTGACGATCGCCGTCGACGGCGAGCTGATTTCCCGGCCCTACATCGGCATCACGCTGGACTTCCTCGAACGCTTCGGCGTGCGCGTGCGCAACGATCAGTGGACGCGCTTCGTCATTCCCGCCGGCAGCCGCCTGCGCTCGCCAGCCGAGCTGCATGTCGAAGGTGATGCGTCGTCGGCCTCCTATTTCGTCGCGCTGGGTGCGCTCGCCGCGACCGACACGCCGGTTCGCATCGAAGGCATGGGTGCCGGCTCCGTACAAGGCGACGTGCGCTTTCTCGAGGCGGCGCAATCCATGGGTGCGCGCGTGCAGACCGGCGCGAACTGGACCGAGGTGTCGCGTGGGGACTGGCCGCTGAAGCCCATCACCCTCGACTGCAACCACATGCCGGATGCAGCGATGACGCTGGCCGTCATGGCGCTGTATGCGCAAGGCACGACCCGGCTCACGAACATCGCCAGCTGGCGCGTCAAGGAAACCGACCGCATCGCCGCCATGGCGACCGAGCTGCGAAAGCTCGGCGCGCGCGTGAACGAGGGCGAGGACTTCATCGAGGTGACACCACCCGCCGCCTGGCAACCCGCGGCCATCGACACCTATGACGACCACCGCATCGCCATGTGCTTCTCGCTCGCGGCGTTCAACCCGCTCGCCGGTGCCCGGCCGCCGGTGCCGGTGCGCATTCGCGACCCGAAGTGTGTCGCCAAGACCTTCCCCGACTACTTCGAGACGCTGTTCTCGGTGGTCGACGCGCGGGACGTGCCTGTGCCCGTGATCACGGTCGACGGGCCCAGCGCCTCCGGCAAGGGCACGCTCGCCAGCGCGGTGGCCAGGGCGCTCGGCTACCACTTCCTGGATTCGGGCGCCGTGTACCGCGCCACCGCGCTGGCCGCCATGCGCCACGGCGTGGCGGCCGACGACGAGCCGGCGCTCGCGCGCCTGGCCGGCCGGTTGCCGCTGCGCTTCGACGGCGACAGCATCCGCCTGGATGGCGAGGAAGTCGCCGATGAACTTCGGCGCGAGGACGTCGGCGCCATGGCGTCGCGTGTGTCGGCCCTGCCCGCCGTGCGCCACGCCCTGCGCGAGCTGCAATTGTCGTTTCGGCGGGTGCCCGGCCTCGTCGCCGATGGCCGTGACATGGGCACCGTGATCTTCCCCGGGGCGGACCTGAAGGTCTTTCTCACCGCCAGCGCCGCAGAGCGCGCGGAGCGCCGGCATAAGCAATTGATTTCAAAAGGAATTCCGGCTAAACTCGCCGATCTTCGCGCCGATCTGGAGGCGCGCGACGCACGGGACAAGACCCGCAGCGTGGCGCCTCTTCAGCCGGCCGACGACGCGATGCTGCTCGACAACTCCGCGCTTTCCATCGAGGACTCGGTGGCAGTGGTGCTCGAGGCGTGGCAGCATCGCAGGCCCTTTCGCTGATTCGCCGGCCGCCGGCCGCGATCGAACGACGGGGTCTTCTAGGCCCGCCGCTTCTCCCACCAGCGCCGTTCTTTCCGAAGGCGCGCCGAAGCGGCGGATCTGCAACCTAACCCGCGGCGACCCGCCGCATCGGAAACCCCCATGTCCCAAGTTCAAACGGCCACCAGCGACGGCGGCGAATCCTTTGCCGCCCTGTTCGAGGAATCGCTGCGCAGCTCCGACCTGCGCGCCGGCGAAGTCATCAGCGCCGAAGTCGTGCGCGTCGAACACAGCTTCGTGGTGGTCAACGCCGGCCTCAAGTCCGAAGCCTACGTGCCCATCGACGAATTCAAGAACGACCAGGGCG
>JBIQKU010000055.1:0-19654 GCA_044506225.1 Rubrivivax sp.
GATGTGCACCTGCGGCATGGCCATGGCCACGCAACAGGCGGTGCCGGCCACGCACAGCATGGCGAGTGCCGCACGCGGCGACATGCCGAAGGGCCGCTCCGACGGCGTGGGCGCATGCGCCGTCGCGGCCGTCGGCGCGGCAGCCGCCACCGCCGGCGGGCGCGGGCGCAGCAGCAGTGCGAGCGGCGGCATGACCAGCAGGCAGAACAGCCCGATGCCGATGTAGGTCGCACGCCAGCCCTGCGTGTCGATGAAGTGCTGAACGATGGGCGGCCAGATCGCGCCGGCCAGGTAGTTGCCGCTGGCGCAGATGGCCACCGCCGTGCCGCGCCGGCGCACGAACCAGAGCGACGCATCGGCCACCAGCGGCGCGAAGGTGGCCGAGCTGCCGAGTGCGCCGATGAGCACGCCGTGCGCCAGCGCGAAGGCCCAGAGGCTCCCCGACAGCCCCGCCAGCACGAAGCCGGCCGCCAGGCACACCGCGCCGATGAGCGAGGACACCATCACC
Organism: Rubrivivax sp.; assembly: GCA_044506225.1. Taxonomy (GTDB): domain Bacteria; phylum Pseudomonadota; class Gammaproteobacteria; order Burkholderiales; family Burkholderiaceae_C; genus JAKFDI01. The sequence continues at coordinate 509 of JBIQKU010000055.1, forward strand.
CCGCGCCGGTCCGCCAGCCGCCCCATCCAGATGCCGCCGATGCCGAAGCCCACCATCAGCAGCGTGTAGGGCAGCGAGGCGTCGGCGCGCGCCACGCCGAACTCCGCCTCCACGGCCGGCAGTACCACCGCCACGATGTACATGCAGCTGCTGCCCACCGTCATCAGCGCGAGGGTGACCATCAGCCGCGTCCAGGCGTAGCGCGAATCGGCGGTGTGCAACGGGGCGGCGGGCGAGGCGGTCATGCGAGAACGGCGGGTGACGAGGCAAACCACCGACTCTAGGCCGCTGTGCCCGCCGGTGCCGCTACAGATGCGGACCGAATGCACCGATACAGTGCCGACGGCCGACGGCCGATGGGCGCGGCGTGTGCTGCCGCGACGGCCCGTCGTCGGTGTCCGCCCGTTCGGCAGTTCGCGATCGGTCGCCTGGGTCGTGTGTCTTCTGTCTGAAAGAAACGGAACAAGCCGTGCGTGAATGGTGGGCCAGCCTGGCGCTGCGCAAGCGCCGCCGTGTGATCGCGCCCGAGCAGGGCTCGGGCGGGCTCGCGCTGGCCGACACGACCCAGCCGCCACCGGACGACGCCTTGCCCCCGCCCGACGACAGCGCCTTCTTCGCCTGGCTGCTGGACAGTCTGCCGCGGCCCGAGGCCGCGCTGCATCCGGCCGAATCGCAGGCGCTGGCTGCACTCGAGGCGCTGCGCCACCACACGCGCAACGCGGCCGAGCTTCTGCCGCGTGCGCCGGCGGTCATCCCCCAGCTCATGCACATGCTCCGCCAGGACGACCAGTCGCTGGCCGTCATCAGCCAGCGTGTCGCCTCCGACGTGATGCTCAGCGCCGAAGTGCTGCGCCAGGCACGCAGCGCGGCCTACCGCAGCGCCGGCCACGGCAGCGCCGGCGACGCCGCCTCGCCGCCGGCCGACCTGCGCCAGGCGCTGGCGCTGCTGGGCGTGGACGGCCTGCGCGCCGTGATCGCGCGCGTGGTGCTGCGCCCGCTGTTCGATGGCCAGTCCGGCCGCCTGGCCGGCCAGGCCGCGGCCCGCGCCTGGCGGCATGCGGAAACCGAGGCCCGGCTCGCCGCCGAGGCGGCGCAGGCACAGGGCATCGACAGCTTCGACGCCTACCTCGGCGGCCTGGTGCACGGCAGCGGCTGGACGGTGGCCTGGCGCACCCTGGATCGGCTGGACCCGCCGCTCGCGCTGCCCGCAAGCGCCGCCTTCGTGCAGCGACTGCTGCCGCTCACCGAAGCCCTGTTCGGCCAGGTGGTGGCTGACTGGCGGCTCACCCCCGCGCTCACCACCTTGTGCCGCGCCGTGCGCGACGGCGCACCCCTGGCCGCCCAGCCGCTGGGCGCCGTGCTGCAACAGGCGCGGCGCGAGGCGCTGGCGCGGATGCTGCGCGACGAGGTGCAACGCGTTCGCGCTGAACCCCAGGCCCCTGCGCGCTGAACCCCATAGCCGTTCGCGCTGAGCTTGTCGAAGCGCTCTGCCGCGCACGCCCATTCGCGCTGAGGTCTCGAAGCGCCGCCCTGAGGTAGCGAAGGGCCACTCGCAAATCGCCGTGTGGCCCGTTCCGTTCAGGTCCGCGTCGGCGCCGCCCGCTGCGCCCTGCGCGGCGCCCGGATCACGCCAGTCACCAGCCCCGTGCCCAGCACGATGACCGCGCAACCCAGCCCCATGGCCGGCGTCAGCGTCTCGCCCAGCAACAGCCAGCCCCAGGCCACGGCGAACACCGGAATGAGGAAGGTGACGGTGATCGCATTCGCCGGCCCGATGTTGGCGATCAGCCGGAAATACAGCACATAGGCCGCCCCGGTGCACACCACCGCGAGCAGCCCCGCGGCCCACCAGGCGCTGGCGCTGGGCGTGGTGGCGGGCCAGAAGAGCGCGGCGGGCACCGCCAGCACCAGCGCGGCGGCGAGCTGGCTGCCGGCGGCCACCGCCATGGCCGGCACGCCGGCCAGCATGCGCTTGGTGTAGTTGGCCGAGAAGCCGTAGAGCAGGGTCGCCGCCACGCAGGCAAGCACCGCCCAGCCCGAGCCGCCGGGCTTGAAGCTCGCCTTGTCCCAGGCCAGCCACACCACGCCGGCGAAACCGATGGCCAGGCCCAGCATGCGCGGCGGCGTCAACTTGTCCTTGAGCCAGAACGCCGCGATCACCGCGGCGAACAAGGGCGACGCGGCATTGAAGATGGCCGACAACCCGGCGTTGATCGACAGCGCCGCATAGCTGTAGAGCAGAAACGGCAGCGCCGAATTGGTGATGCCGAGCACGAAGATCGGCCGCCAGTGCGCACGCAGGTCGCCGAACTGCCGCTGCAGCGCAAGCAGCGGCAGCAGCAGCACGATGGCACCCGCGCCGCGCGTGGCGGCCAGCGCGACCGCGCCGAATTCGCCCGCGCCCATGCGCATGAACAGGAAGGAGGCGCCCCACAGCGCCGCCAGCGTCAACAGTTCGGCGATGTCGCGCGCCCTCATGCGGCCGCCAGCGAGGCAGCCGCCCGGGCCTCGAGCGCCAACAACTGCTGCTTTCGCGCCAACCCGCCGGCATAACCGGTCAGGCTGCCGCTGCTGCCCACCACCCGGTGGCAGGGCACGATGAGCGACAGCGGGTTGCGCCCGACCGCCGCGCCCACCGCACGCACGGCCGCGGTCGCGCCGATCTGTGCGGCCAGGCTGGCGTAGCTCAGCGTGCGCCCGGGCGCGATGGTGCGCAGCGCCTCCCACACGCGGCACTGGAAGGGCGTGCCGCGCAGGTCCAGGGGCAGGTCGAAGCGGTCGCTCGCGCCGTCGAAGTAGCCGAGCAGTTGCCGGGCCGCCTCGCCCAGCAGCGGGTCGTCCGGGCGCTCGTGGATGTCGAAGCCGCCGGGATGGTGCTTCTGGTCCGCGAACCAGGCGCCCAGCAGCCCGCGCTCGCTGCGCACCAGGCGCAGGGTACCGAGCGGGGTGGCCGCCTCGGCCTGTGCCGTGGCCGCGCTTCGGATGATGCTGAAGATGATGCTCATGGGGTGGTCTCCAGGCTGCTCCACAGCCGCAGCACGGCATAGGCACGCCAGGGCCGCCAGGCGGCGGCGCGGGTGTCGGCGTCGCGCAGCGTCTGCGTGCCGAAAAGTTGTTTCATGGCCTTCATCACCGCCACGTCGTTCGGCGGGAAGGCATCGGGCCAGCTCAGCGCCCGCATGGCGATGTAGTGCGCCGTCCACGGGCCGATGCCGGGCAGGGCGCACAGCGCGGCGATCAAGGGCGCCGGTGCCTCGCCCGGGCGCAGCAGCGGCGCGAGCACCGGCCACTGCCGCGCCAGGGCGACGATGGCGCTGGCGCGCCCGCCGATCACGCCCAGCTCGCCGATGCCTGCCGGCTCCGCCGCGGCCAGTGCCTCGGGCGACGGGAACAGCCGGTCCAGCGCCGGCCAGGGCGTGGTGCAGGGCGTGCCGAAGCGCTCGACCAGCCGGCGTGCCAGCGTGCGCGCCGCGGCCACCGTCACCTGCTGGCCCAGCACCGCACGCACCATCAGCTCGAAGGCGTCGATGCCGCCCGGCAGGCGCTGGCCGGGCTCGCCCGGCAGGTCGGCGAGCCCCCCATGGATGCTGTGAGGGGCGGCATCCAGGTCCAGCCAGCGCCGCACCGCGGCGACGATGCGCGCGCTGTGTGCGGCGAGTTCGGTCGGCAGGGTGAGCTGAACGAAGGGCTGGCGCAGCGCGTCCGCCGGCAGCGCCACTTCCAGCCAGCCGGGCACGTCGGCCACGGTGCCGGGGCGCACGGTCCGCCGCAGGCGCAGGCCGTCCACGCATTCCACGCCCGGAATCGCCCGTTGCGCGATGAAGCGGGCCAGCCGCTCGCTCTGGTAGGGCGCGCGCAGGCCCAGCGCAAGCGTCAGCGTGCCGGCGTTCGCCGGCGGATCGTCCAGCGGCGCCGCACGCCGCAGCCGCGTCGGGCTCATGCGGTAGCTGTCGGCGAAGCAGGCGTTGAAGCGGCGCAGGCTGCGAAAACCGCTGGCATACGCGACCTGCGCGACGGGAAGCTGCGTGTCGGTCAGCAACTGCTTGGCGGTGAGCAGGCGGCGCGTCTGCAGGTACTGCATGGGCGTCACGCCATGTTCGGCCTGGAAGATGCGCCGCAGGTGCCGGTCACTCACCCCGAGCTGGCGCGCGAGCGCCGCCACGCTCGGCTCCTCGCCGCCGGCGGCATGCGCATCCAGCCAGTCGGCCGCCTGCCGCGCCAGCGTGCGCGAGGCGTCCATCACGCTCCAGACGACGCCCGGCCCCGGCGCCACCTCGGGGCGGCATTTCAGGCAAGGGCGGAAGGCGGCGGCCTCGGCCTGCGCCGGGGTCTCGAAGAACCGGCAGTTCTCCCGCCGCGGTGTGCGCACCCGGCAGATCGGGCGGCAGTAGATGCCGGTGGAGGTGACGCCGACGAACAGCCGCCCGTCGAAGCGCGCATCGCGCGAGCGGATGGCGAGGTAGGCGGCGTCGGGGGCGAGGACCATGGGGCGATTATCGTGAGCGGGTCGTGGGGCACTGGCCGTTTTCGGACATGTGGATGGCACCCCCGGGATGACTGGGCTCGCCCGGCGGCATGACTCCCCCTCTTGGGGAGAGGCCCTCACCCCAACCCCTCTCCCTCCAGCGGGAGCGGGGCAATCGGTGCAGCGCAGAATCGCTCGACGCCACCGCCGAGGATGACCCATGAATCTACTCGCCCTTGCTGCCGCCCTGGCCCTGTCGCTGGCCACCGCCACGCCCGCGTTGGCCGTCCTCGAGCCGGGCGACAAGGCGCCCGACTTCAGCACCCAGGCCGCGCTCGGCGGCGAGCTCTTCACCTTCGAGCTTGCCAAGGCGCTCGCCAAGGGCCCGGTGGTGCTGTACTTCTTCCCCAAGGCCTTCACCGCCGGCTGCACGATCGAGGCGCATGCCTTTGCCGAGGCGACGCCGCGCTTCAACGCGCTGGGCGCGACCGTCATCGGCGTATCCAGCGACGACATCGAGACGCTGAAACGCTTCTCGGTCGAAGCCTGCCGCAACCAGTTCGCGGTGGCGGCGGATGCCGGCTCGGAGGTGATCCGCGCCTACGACGCGGCCGGCACCTTCTCGCGCAACCGGGCGGCGCGCGTCTCGTATGTGATCGACCAGTCCGGGCGCATCGTCTACACCCACGACAGCATGCTGCCAGAGGGCCACATCACCGAGACGCTGAAGGTCGTCGAAAAGCTGCAGCAGTCACGCTCGCGCTGACGCGCCACGCTGTGGCTCAGCGCGCGGCCGCCGGGGCTCGCTCGCGCAGCAGCGCGGCGATCTGCGCATCCTTGGCCGCCCACAGATCGGCCAGCCACTGGTGGAAGGCGCGGCGGAAGTCGGTGTCACCGCTGTAGTCGCCGACGCAGAACTCGGCCGGGATGGGCAGCTCGCGCACCCGCACCACGATGCGCGGCACGCGCCCGCACAGGAACTGCCAGAAGCTCGGGATGCCGTCGGGGTAGACGATGGTCGCGTCGATCAGCGACTCGAACTTCTCGCCCATGGCGTTGAGCGCCATCGCCATCGCGCCGGCCTTCGGCTTGAGCAGATGCCGGTAGGGCGAGGCCTGGGCCGCCTGCTTGGCCGGCGTGAAGCGCGTGCCCTCGGCGAAGTTCATCACGCAGGTGGGCACGAGCGCGAACTTCTCGCAGGCGCGGCGTGCGGTCTCGCGGTCTTCTTCATGCAGCGCCGGGTTCGCGCGCAGCGCGGCGCGCGAGTGGCGCTTCATGAACGGGAAGTCGAGCGCCCACCAGGCCAGGCCCATCACCGGCACGTACAGGAGCTGTTGCTTGAGGAAGAACTTGAGCAGCGGCACGCGCCGGTTGAGCACGTGCTGCAGCACGAAGATGTCCACCCACGACTGGTGGTTGCAGTTCACGAGGTACCAGCCGTCGCGGCGCAGCGCGGCCAGGCCCTCCACGTCCCAGCGCGTGCGCTGCGTGAGGCGCATCCAGCCGCTGTTGCCGCCGATCCAGCCGGTGGCGATGGCGTTGAGCAGCGGGTCGACGCGCCGCCGCACGGCAGCCACGGGGAGCGCCAGCTTGACGAGCGCGAACGTGAACAGCAGCGTGCACCAGAACAGCGTGTTGATCACCAGCAGCAGGAACGCGAGGACGCCGCGCGCGAGCGGGGGCAGGAAGCCGAGCATCGGGAGGAACAGGTCGCCTTGAAACAGGAAGGCCCGCCGCTGATGCGGCGGGCCCTCGCCATTCTGGGAGGCGCGGAGCCCCGGGTGCGCCCGGGGCGGCTCCTCGTCTTGCGCTGGGTCAACGGCCGCGCGGACGCGGTCGAGGCCGGGTGTCAGCCGAACAGCTTGTTCGCCACCTCGGCGATGTGCTTGCCCTGATAGCGCGCACCGGCCAGCTCGATCTCCGAGGGCTGACGCGAGCCGTCGCCGCCGGCGATGGTGGTGGCGCCGTAGGGGCTGCCGCCGACCACCTGGTCCAGGCGCATCTGGTCCTGGAAGCTGTAGGGCAGGCCGACGGTGATGAGGCCGAAGTGCATCAGGTTGGTGAGGATGGAGAACAGCGTCACCTCCTGCCCGCCGTGCTGCGTGGCGGTGGACGTGAAGGCGCCGCCCACCTTGCCGTTGAGCGCGCCCTTGGCCCACAGGCCGCCGGCCTGGTCGAGGAAGTTGGCCATCTGCGACGCCATGCGCCCGAAGCGCGTGCCGGTGCCGACGATGATCGCGTCGTACTGCGGCAGCTCGTCGATGGTGGCGATGGGCGCCGCCTGGTCGAGCTTGTAGTGCGACGCCTTGGCGACTTCCGACGGCACCAGTTCGGGCACCCGCTTCACGTCGACCGTCGCCCCCGCCTCGCGTGCGCCTTCGGCGACGGCGTGGGCCATGGTCTCGATGTGGCCGTAGGACGAGTAGTAGAGGACGAGAACCTTTGCCATTGCTTGCTCCTTGTGTCGAATGAACCGGCGGGGCCTCACGCCCTGCACCGCGATGCCTTCATTGTGGAAACGCAGGCCTGCGCGCGGATTGCGGCGTTTCGACGCCGCCGTTCGAATCGATCGAATGCCGGGGCACGGCGTGGCGGCCCGGCGCGGGAACGAAGCGGCAACAAGTTGCGCTCGAGGCCGTCCATACAATGCCCGTCCCATCGATGGCCCCCCTATCCAAGGCAGCACCCATGCAGGTCGATCCCAGCATCTTCAAGGCGTACGACATTCGCGGCATCGTCGGCAAGACCGTCGACGAGCGCTTCGCCGAACACCTCGGCCGTGCCTTCGGCAGTGAGGCGGTCGCGGCCGGTGAACGCGCGGTGGCGGTGGGGCGAGACGGGCGCCTGTCGGGGCCGGGGCTGGTGGCGGCGCTCGTGCGCGGGCTGGCGTCCACGGGGCTGGACGTGGTGGACCTCGGCGCGGTGACGACGCCGATGCTGTACTACGTCGCTGCCACGCGCGGCGAACACGGCTGCAGCAGCGGCATCCAGGTGACCGGCAGCCACAACCCCAAGGACTACAACGGCTTCAAGATGGTGCTGGCCGGCTGTGCCATCTACGGCGACGACATCCAGAAGCTGCGCGAGCGCATCGAGGCCGAGGACTACGTCAAGGGCAAGGGTCGAAGCGCGAAGATGGACATCCTTGCCGAGTATTCGCACCGCATCACGACCGACTGCAAGCTCGCGCGGCCGATGAAGATCGTGGTCGACTCGGGCAACGGCATTCCCGGCGCGTCGGCGCCCGGCATCCTGCGGGCGCTGGGCTGCGAGGTGACCGAGCTCTATTCGGAGGTCGACGGTGACTTCCCCAACCACCACCCCGACCCGAGCAAGCTCGAGAACCTGGAAGACCTGATCCGCACGGTGCAGGAGACGGACGCGGAGATCGGCCTCGCCTTCGACGGCGACGGCGACCGCCTGGGCGTGGTCACCAAGGACGGGCAGGTGATCTATCCCGACCGCCAGCTCATGCTGTTCGCCACAGACATCCTCGGCCGCAACAAGGGCGCGACCATCATCTACGACGTGAAGTGCACCCAGCGCCTCGCGCCCGCCATCCGCGAGGCGGGCGGCAAGCCGCTGATGTGGAAGACGGGGCATTCGCTCATCAAGGCCAAGCTCAAGGAACTGAAGGCACCGATTGCCGGCGAGATGAGCGGCCACATCTTCTTCGGTGAGCGCTGGTACGGCTTCGACGATGCCACCTACACCGCCGCGCGGCTGCTCGAGATCCTGTCGCGCAGCAAGAACCCGAGCAAGGTGCTCAACCGCCTGCCCACCAGCTTCAGCACGCCGGAGCTCAACGTCGCCTGCGCCGAAGGCGAGCCGCAGGAGGTGGTGGCGCGGCTGCGCGAGACCGCCAAGTTCCCCGGCGCCGAAGAGGTCATCACCATCGACGGCGTGCGCGCGGAATACCCGGACGGCTTCGGCCTCATCCGCTCGTCCAACACCACGCCGGTGCTGGTGCTGCGTTTCGAGGGCCAGACCCGCAAGGCGCTGGAGCGCATCCGCCGGCACTTCACCGACGCGCTGCTGGCCGTCAAGCCCGACGCGAAGATCGGCGCCGCGGCGCACTGAGGCCCGCGGCAGCGTCGGTTCGCAGACACCCGCCGCGTGCGCGTTCTCATCGTCAAGCTGTCTTCGCTCGGTGACGTGGTGCACGCCATGCCGGTAGTGCACGACATCGCGGCCGCCCATGCGGGCGCGCAGATCGACTGGGTGTGCGAGCCGGCGTTCGCGCCGCTGGTGCGCCGGGTGGCCCGCGTGGGCCGCGTCATCGATTGCTCGTTGCGCCGCTGGCGAAAGCAGTGGTGGACGCGCGAGACCCGCCAGGCCTGGCGCGCCTTTCGTGCGCAGTTGCAGGCCGAGCGCTACGACGCGGTGATCGACCTGCAGGGCCTGACCAAATCGGCGCTGATCGCCCGGCTGGCGCGCGGGCCCAGCCACGGCCTCGCCAACCGCACAGAAGGTTCGAGCTACGAAGCGCCGGCGGGCTGGCTGGTCGACCATGCGATCCACATCGCGCCGCACTGCCATGCGGTGGACCGCTCCCGCGAGCTCGCCGCACGTGCGCTCGCCCACCACGTGAAGGGGCCGCCCGCCTACGGCATGCAGGCCACGGCAGACAAGCTCGCGCAGCGCACGCTGGTGGTAGTGCACGGCACCTCGCGCGACGACAAGCTGTGGCCCGAGGCGAGCTGGATCGAGCTCGGCCGGCGGCTCGCGGCGGAGGGCTGGCGCCTCGTGCTGCCGCATGCCGGCAGCGCCGAACTGGCCCGCGCGCAGCGGCTGGCCGCGACCATCGGCGAGGCCTGCGAGGTATGGCCCGCCATGGGCCTGGACGTGCTGGCCGAGCGCATGGCCGCCACCCATGGCGTGATCGGCGTGGACAGCGGGCTCAGCCACATCGCGGTGGCGCTGGACCTGCCGCATGTGCAGGTCTACAACCACCCCACCGCCTGGCGCACCGGCCCCGTGGGCCATGCCCACCAGCAAAGCGTCGGCGGCGACGGCGCGCCGTCCGTCGACGCCGTGTGGCAGGCCTGGCAGACGGTGTGGAGCGCGCGGCCATGAGCGCGTTGCCGCCGGCCTCGGCCGTCGACCGCTGGCGCAGGCGCCTGGCGCAGGGCGGCTACTCGGCGGCGCTGACGCTGCTCACGCCGCTCTATCTGCTCAAGCTGTGGCGCCGCGGCAGTGCCGAGCCGCTGTACCGGCATGCGGTGGCCGAACGCCTGGGCCGCTATGCGCAGTCGCCGTCGGCCGGTGCGGTCTGGGTCCATGCGGTGTCGCTCGGCGAGACGCGCGCCGCTGCCGCACTCATCAACGCACTTCGTACCGAGCGCCCCGGCATGCGGTTGCTGCTCACCCACGGCACGGCCACCGGCCGCGAAGCGGGCGCTGCGCTGCTGCAGCCGGGCGACACGCAGGCTTGGCTGCCGTACGACACACCCGGCGCGGTGCAACGCTTCTTCGACACCTTCGCGCCGGCGGTGGGCGTGCTGATGGAAACCGAGACCTGGCCGAACCTGCTGCGTGCCGCGCAATCGCGGGGCGTGCCCATGGTGCTCGCGAACGCACGCCTGAGCGAGCGCAGCCGGCGCCAGGGCGAGCGCCTCGCACTGCTCACACGGCCGGCGGTCCAGGCGTTGTCGCTGGTGCTGGCGCAGACGGACGCCGACGCGCAGCGCCTGCGCGATGCGGGCGCCCCGCGCGTCAGCGTGAGCGGCAACTTGAAGTTCGACATGACGCCCGACGAAGGCCTGCTCGCCCGCGGCTGGGAATGGCGCACCCGCCTCGCCCGCCCGGTGCTGCTGATGGCCGCGAGCCGCGAAGGCGAGGAGGAACTGCTGCTCGCCGCCTGGCGGGAGCAAGGTGCGGCGCACGCCGCGCGGCCGCTGCTGCTCGTCGTGCCGCGGCATCCGCAGCGTTTCGACGAGGTGGCGGCGCGCATCACCGAGGCCGGGCTGCGGCTCGCGCGCCGCAGCGACTTCGGCTATGCGCCGGGCGAGGACGCCCTGCAAGCCGATGTGTGGCTGGGCGACTCCATGGGCGAGATGCCGCTGTACTACGCGCTGGCCGATGCCGCGCTGCTCGGCGGCAGCTTCGCGCCGCTGGGCGGGCAGAACCTCATCGAGGCCGCGGCCTGCGGCTGCCCCATCGTCATGGGGCCGCACACCTTCAACTTCGAGGAAGCGGCCGAACTGTCGCTGGCCGCCGGTGCGGCGCAGCGTGCGGCCGACATGCCCGAAGGCCTGGCCGCCGCGCTGGCGCTGGCCGTCGATGCGGCGCGCACCGCCGACGCCTCGCGCCGCGCCCGCGACTTCGCGGCCGAGCACCGCGGCGCGGCGCGGCGCATGGCGGTGGCCATCGCGACGCTGACGGCGGACAGATCGGCCGCCGGGCCGGGCGGGGCCTGAACCGGCTCAGCGCGCCAGCAAGCTGTTGAGCTGCGCCACGTCCTCGGCGGTCAACGTGCCCGCGGCCTGTTCCAGGCGCAGATGGGCGAGCAGCACGTCGTAGCGGGCGCGTGCCAGGTCGCGGCGGGTGCTGAAGAGCTGGGTCTGGGCGTTGAGCACGTCCAGGTTCACCCGCACGCCGACGCGATAGCCGGTCTGCGTGGCTTCGAGCGCGAGCTGGCTGGAGGATTCGGCCGCTTCCAGCGCCATCACCTGGGCGCGCACCGATTGCGCGGTGAAGAACACCTGCCGCGTCGCCTGCGCCGTGCCGCGCCGGGCCGCTTCGAGGTTGTTGCGCGACTGCTCTTCGAGCAGCAGGGTTTCGCGCACGCGGTTCTGAATCGCGTTGCCCGCATACAGCGGCATCCGGAGCGTGATGCCGATGTTGGACGAGGCGCTGTCGCCCGAATAGTCGAAGGGCGTGCGCGCTGGGCCCGTGAGCGAGGAGCCGTCGTTCGACAGCCGCCCGCGGGCGTAGCTGGCCGACACGTCCACCGTCGGCAGGCGAGTGGCCTGGGCCTTCTCGGTCTCGAGCCGGGCGATCTCGTAGGCGGCACGGGCGCGCCGCACCTGCGGCGAATCTTCGACCTGCGCCACCCAGGCCTCGACATCGCCCGGCATCACCGGCGGCAGCGCCACCGGCACGGCCAGCGGCCGCGGCTCGACGCCGGTGCGGCCCACCTGCTGGTCGAGCGCGATGCGCTTGGTGCGCAGGTCGTTCTCGGCGGCGATCACCTGGGCGGTGGCCAGGTCGAAACGTGCCTGGGCTTCGCGGGTGTCGGTGATGGTGGCGGTGCCGACCTCGAAGTTGCGCTTGGCGGAGGCGAGCTGCTCGGAGATGCCGTTCTTGTTGGCTTGCGCCGTGGCCAGCGTGTCCTGCGCGGCGAGCACGTCGAAGTACGCCTGCGACAGCCGCACGATCAAGTCCTGCTCGGCGATCTGAAGTTCGGCGCGCGCGGCTTCCAGCGCCGTGTCGGCCTGGGCGATGGTCTTGTCGTTCGCGCGGTTGAACAGCGTCTGCGTGGCCGAGATGCCGGCCGAACCGGCGCGCGAGGTCAGGTCCTGCACCGGCGTCTCGTTGGTGGAGCGGCCCACCGTCGCGCTCACGCCGACGTTCGGGCGGCGCAGCGCATGCACCTGGTCGGCGCGGTACTGCGCCGAATCGGCGAGCGCGCGCGCCGCGAGGTAGTTGGCGTCGTAGCCGCGGGCGGCTTCGTACAGCTCGAGCAGGCTTTGCGCCTGGGCCGCCGTGGCACCGCCGAGGGTGAGCAGCGCACCGAGCGCCAGCGGCGCCCAGCGGCGCATGAGGCGGTCGCGCGCGCGGGCGGGGCGGGACACGGAGGTGCGAAGGCACGGCACGGTCATGGCTGCTTCCTCGATGGTGGTTGTCAGTAACGGGCGACCGATGGATCGACCTGGCAGGACCAGGCGTCGATGCCGCCGCTCAGGTTGAAGACCTGCTCGAAACCCTGGCGTTCGAGAAACGCCGCCACCTGCTGGCTGCGCACGCCGTGGTGGCACAGGCAGACGATGGGGCGCTGCGTGGGCAGTTCGTCCAGGCGTTGCACGATCTGGCCCATGGGCACATGGCGCAGTTCGGCGCCCTCGGGGCGGATGCTGGCGATCGCGAGCTCCCAGTCCTCGCGCACGTCCAGCAGCAGCGGCGCCATCGCGGCGCACTGCGCATGCAGCTGCGGCGCGCTCAGGGCCTGCATCAGAACCTGAAGCGCGGCGGCTCGCCGAAGTTCTGCAGGCGCGGGGCGACGGTGTCGAAGAGTTCGACGCTGGCGAATCCCTGCTCGGCACTGCGGCGAAACAGCATGGCGCGCATCACCGGCTGCTGGCCGACGATGGCGGCGAGCCGACCGCCTACCTTGAGCTGCGCAAGCAGCGTGGGCGGCACCTCGGCCACCGAGCCGGAGAGCAGGATGGCGTCGAACGGCGCCTCGTCGGGCAGGCCGCGCGAGCCGTCCATGTGGCGCACCGTGACGTTGCTGGCGCCGGCACGCTGCAGGTTCGCCGTGGCGATGGCGGCGAGTTTCTCGTCGATCTCGAGCGTGATCACGCGTTGCGCGCGCCGGCCGAGCAGCGCGGCCATGAAGCCGGAGCCGGTGCCGATCTCGAGCACCTTGTCGGTCGGCGCGATCTCGAGCTCCTGCAGCAGCCGGGCCTCGACCTTGGGGGCGAGCATGGCCTGGCCGTTGGGCAGCGGCACCTCGGTGTCGACGAAGGCGAGCGCCTGATAGGCCTCGGGCACGAAGTCCTCGCGCTTGATGGTGGCCAGCAGCGACAGCACCGATTCGTCGAGCACGTCCCAGGGGCGGATCTGCTGCTCGATCATGTTGAAGCGGGCTTGTTCGATCTTCATTCGACGTCTTCCTCGGTACACACGGCCGTTGCTGGCGAACCGCGCATTTTATTGGCTGGGCAACATGCCGGGCGCCGCGGCGGCGCGGCTGTGCGGGCGCGGCAGGCGCGTCACGCCGCGCGCGCGGCCGGTGTCTTTCGGGCCGGCTCGGGCCCACGGCTCAGGCCGTTGAGCACCAGGTCGATGTGCGTCTCGACGACACACTGGCCGTCGCGCTCCAGTTCGGCCACGCCGCAGGCGCCCAGCGAATGCTTGTGGAGCGCCATGAAGAGCATGGGCGCGCTCAGCACCAGGGTGATCTCGTCGAGCGCGACGGCGCGGAATTCGCCGCGCGCCACGCCGCGCTCGAGCACGCGCCGGATCATGTTCTCGGCGGGTGCCACGACCTCGTCGCTGTAGAAGGTGGCGAGCTCCGGGAAGTTGCGCGCCTCCGACATCATGATCTTGAAGATGCCCGACGCTGGCGTGTTGCTCACCCGCTGCCACCAGGTGCGCATGAGAAGCGCGAGCAGTTCGCCCGACGTGCCCTCGAAAGCGTCGACCAGCTCGGTGCCCTCGGCGATCAAGCCCGTGAGGTTGTGGCGGATCACCGCCTTGAGCAGTTCTTCCTTGCTCGGGTAGTACAGGTACAGCGTGCCCTTGGACACGCCGGCGCGCGTGGCCACCTCTTCCGAGCGGGTCGCGGCAAAGCCTTTTTCGACGAACAGCGCGAGCGCCGCATCCAGCAGTTCCTGCGGGCGGGCCTGCTTGCGGCGCTGGCGGGTCGGTGCGGGGGAAGGCGGGCGCATGAAATACTGACTGGTCGGTCAGTAATGCTAGCCACCGCCCCCCAGCGGGTCAAGGAACTGCGGGGCACGCCGCCGTGCGTGGCGTCCAATCCATGCATGGCATGCTCGCTGAGCCCCCCACACATGGAGACCGCCCCGATGTCCACCGGCCGCGCCGCCCGCCGCCTGTTTCTCACCCGCAGTTGTGCCGTTGGCGCGTCCGTCTGTGCAGCCGCGTTGCTTGCGGGCTGCGCAGGCCTCGCCGGGCCGCGCACCGTCACCGTCAGCGAAGCCGAGCTGCAGCAGGCGCTGCAGCGGCAGTTCCCCTTCGATGGCCGGTTGCTCGAGTTGATCGACCTGCGCATCGCCTCGCCGCGGCTGCGCCTGCTGCCGGCGTCCAACCGGCTCGCGACCGAGCTGGAACTGCGCATCGGCGAACGGCTGCTCAGCGGCGGCTACCGTGGCAGCCTGTCGCTGGACCATGGCCTGCGCTACGACGAGCTCGACCAGTCCGTCCGCCTGGCCGACGTGCGGGTGCAGCGCCTGCGCGTCGATGCGTTGCCGGCGGGCCTGCAGACGGCGCTGGACCGTGTCGGCCCCGTCCTGGCAGAACAGTTGCTCGAGGGTCTCAGCATCTACCGCCTCTCGGCCGACGATGCGCAGAAGCTGCGTGCGAGCGGCTACCGCGCGCAGGGCCTCAGGGTGACATCGCGGGGCGTTGAAATCACCCTCGCGCCCGAGCGCTAGCGCGGTCCGCGCCGGGCCGGCCGGGGCAGCACCGTCACGGTGCGCCGCTATGATCCGCGCTCTTTTTCAGAAGGGAAGTCGTTGGACATCACGCTGCTGGTCAAGGCCGCCCTCATGGGCATCGTCGAGGGCCTGACCGAGTTCCTGCCGATCTCGAGCACGGGCCATCTCATCCTCGCCGGGTCGCTGCTGCGGTTCACCGGCGAATCGGTCAAGGTTTTTGAAATCGCGATACAGACCGGCGCGATGCTCGCCGTCATCTGGGAATACCGCGAGCGCCTCGGGCGCACGGTGACCGGCATCACGCACGACCCGGTGGCGCAGCGCTTCGCGCGCAACGTGCTCATCGCCTTCATTCCTGCCGTGGTGCTGGGGCTGGCCTTTGGCGGGATGGTCAAGGCCTATCTGTTCCATCCGGTGCCGGTCGCCACGGCCTTCGTCGTCGGCGGACTGATCATCCTGTGGGTGGAGCGCCGCCACCAGAAGCTTTACGGCGAGCGCGACCTCGAGGGCGCTCGCGTCGCGCGGGTCGAGACGGTGGACGACATGAACGGTCTGGATGCGCTCAAGGTCGGGCTGCTGCAATGCCTGGCGCTCATTCCGGGCACGAGCCGTTCGGGCGCGACCATCATCGGCGGCCTGGTGCTGGGCTTTTCGCGCAAGGCGGCCACCGAGTTCAGCTTCTACCTCGGCATCCCGACGCTGATGGGCGCCGGCGCCTACTCGGTGTGGAAGCAGCGCGAGCTGCTGCAGTGGGGTGACCTCCCGATGTTCCTGGTGGGCACCGCGTTCGCGTTCATCAGTGCGCTGCTGTGCATCCGCTGGCTGATCCGCTACGTCTCCACCCATGACTTCACGCTGTTCGCGTGGTATCGCATCGTCTTCGGCGCGCTGGTGCTGGTCAGCGCGTGGGGCGGCTGGGTGGAGTGGCAGGCCTGACGGCCGGCGCTGTCGGTTCTCTTTACGACTGCGGATATCGGGCGAAAAGGTCTCGGTGGTACTTGTTCCGCTTTCAATCCCTAACTTGTTGTCACGCACCAAGTCGGGGCGATGTTCTAGGGGGATGGCCTGGTTGTTGCTAAAAGTGACAACCTTCCTTCTCCTTCCGAGCATCACATGGATTTCAGAAGCCTTCTCTCGGTCGCCGTTCTCGCCACCAGCGCTGCGGGCGCCCTGGCGGCGCCCATCACCCCGACCTTCGACCGCTTCGGCACGCTGAATGGCGCGACCTTCGGCGGCGCGGGGATCCCGAATGACGCGGTGGCGGTGTCCACGCGCAATCTTGGATTCCTTGGCAGCGTGACGCTGGGTCTGACGGCCCACGAGCGCTACGACGCGCCGGCGTTGACGAACGACGGCAACGGCACGTTCTATGCGTTCGCCGGTGTGAGCGACCATGCGCCTTCGCCGAGCGACCCGTATGCACTGTGGAATATCGGCGTCTACGCCGCCGGCGCCACGTCCTATCGG
Source organism: Rubrivivax sp. (assembly GCA_044506225.1). Taxonomy (GTDB): domain Bacteria; phylum Pseudomonadota; class Gammaproteobacteria; order Burkholderiales; family Burkholderiaceae_C; genus JAKFDI01. The sequence goes on from JBIQKU010000055.1 coordinate 16,784, forward strand.
CTGACCTACGACTTCGATCCGGCCGCCGATAACGACAAGTCGGAGCATGGCTGGGTCACGCTCCTGTCCGGCCAAGATTCGTACAACCTCGGCATGGACTACCTCGACGGCTGGAACATCCCGCTGGTCATCTCCGAGCCCGTCTTCGGCTGGTTCGACCCGATGGCGCTCGGCGAGTACACCTTCGACCTGACCGCCTACAGCATCCTGGGGACTGAACTCGCACGTACGGCGATCAAGGTGGTCGTCGGTGCCGCCCCGGGCAACAACGTCCCCGAGCCCGCCTCGCTGGCCCTGGCCGGCATTGCGCTCATCGGCCTGGCCGCGAGCCGCCGCCGCCGCAAGGCCTGAGCGGTCATTCGCCCATGCCGGCCCGGCGCGATCCGCCGGGCCTTTTTGCGTCTGGTGCGTTGGACGCTGGGGCACAATTCGGCCCCTTTTTGCCTGCCGCCCTCCGATGACCGACCGCGCCGAACCGCCGCACCCGCACCGCGCCATCCGCAGTTTCGTGATGCGTGCCGGTCGCATGGGCCCGGGCCAGGCGCGTGCCATGGCCGACCTCGGCCCGCGTTACGTACTGCCGTTCACAGCCGAGCCGCTGGACGCCGCCGCGGCCTTCGGCCGGCAGGCGCCGCTGGTGCTGGAGATCGGATTCGGCATGGGCGACGCCACGGCGCAGATCGCCCAGGCCCGGCCGGACACCGACTTCCTGGGCGTGGAAGTGCACACGCCGGGGGTTGGCGCACTGCTCAAGCGCATCGGCGAGATGCAGCTCGAGAACCTGCGGATCATCCAACACGATGCCGTGGAGGTGCTGGACCACATGATTGCGCCCGCGTCGCTGGCCGGCGTGCACGTGTTCTTCCCCGACCCCTGGCACAAGAAGAAGCACCACAAGCGCCGGCTGATCCAGCCGCCTTTCGTCGCGCGCCTGGCCACACGGCTCGCGCCGGGCGGCTATCTGCACTGCGCCACCGACTGGCAGCCCTATGCCGAGCAGATTCTGGAAGTGCTCTCGGCCGAGCCGCTGCTGGCCAACACGGCCGAAGGCTACGCGCCGCGACCCGACTACCGGCCGCTCACCAAGTTCGAGAACCGCGGCATTCGTCTCGGCCACGGCGTGTGGGATCTGGTCTTCACCCGGCGCTGAGCGCCCGGCGCGCCTCGCCACGATAGAATCGCCGGTGCACTGCGGGTGTAGTTCAATGGTAGAACGGCAGCTTCCCAAGCTTCATACGAGGGTTCGATTCCCTTCACCCGCTCCAGATCCCAAGGGCCGCTGACCGCGGCCCTCTTTGCTTGTGCGGGGCACAGCGAACGCCGGAGGATTGATTGAGCACCGAACCCTTGCGCGTCCTCATGATCGCGACCGAAGGCATCGAGGCGCCCAGGCTGCGCGCCGACAGCGGGTTCGGTCCCTTCGAGCTCATGCCCTGCCCAGGCATGGACGCCGCGAGCCAGCGCCTGGCCATCCTGTCCTTCGAGGCCGTGGTCGTCGCCTGCCGCCCGGCCGAGGCGCGCGGGCTGCTGACCTGGCCGATGCTCTCCCATGCGGTGGCGGAGTCCGCCTTCCTCGTGCTGACCACCGAGGAGCCCGGCGCGGACCTCGCCGTGCTGCTGGCGCGCCGCGGTGTGCAGGACGTGCTGCCGCTGGACGCGGACCCGATCGAGGCGTTGCCGCGCGCGCTGCGCCTGGCGATCGAGCGCAAGGCGCAGGAGCGGCTGGTGCGCAAGGCCTACGCCACCGATCTCATGACCGGCCTGCCCAACCAGGCGCAATTGCTCGAGCATCTGCACCAGTTGCTCGCCATGCGCGAGCGCGAGCCGGCGCCGATGGCGCTGCTGGCCTTGCGCGTGGAAGGCCTGGCCGCGGCCGAAGCGCAGTACGGCGCCGAGGCCGCCAATGTGCTGCGCCGCAAGGTGGCCGTGCGCCTGCGCGCCGCGGTGCGTGGCAGCGACGTGGTCGCCTCCACCGGCGCCGACACCTTTGCCGTGCTGCTGTCGCGCTTCCAGGGCGTCAACGATGCGGAGCATGTGGCGGCCAAGCTGAGCACCGCGCTCGCGCCCCCGTTCACCGTGGCCGGGCGGCCGCTGTCGCTGTCGGTGGCCATCGGTGTGGCGCGCCATCCGCGCGACGGCAAGGACGCGGCCAGCCTGCTGCGCCGCGCGGCGGGCCTCGCTGCGGCCGTCCAGCCCAGCGTGGCGGCGGGCGAACAGCCCGTGCCGCCGGCCGCCAACGACGACACGGTGGTCTGAGCCTGCGTGCCTTGCCCGAGGGCGCGCGCATGCCGGGCGTCGGCACGGTGCGGCGCCTTAAAATCGGCGGCTTTTCGCGGCAGGCGCTGCCGCGCGGCGCGACCCACTGAAAGCCCGGCATGAACGCCTCCGAGATCCGCTCCCAGTTCCTGAAGTTCTTCGAATCCAAGGGCCACGCCATCGTGCCGTCCAGCCCGGTGGTGCCCGGGGACGATCCGACGCTGCTGTTCACCAATGCCGGGATGAACCAGTTCAAGGACGTGTTCCTCGGCTTCGACAAGCGCCCCTACACACGTGCCACCACGGCGCAGAAGTGCATCCGCGCCGGCGGCAAGCACAACGACCTCGAGAACGTGGGCTACACCGCGCGGCACCACACCTTCTTCGAGATGCTGGGCAACTTCAGCTTCGGCGACTACTTCAAGCACGACGCCATCCAGTACGCCTGGGAACTGCTGACCGAGGTCTACAAGCTGCCCAGGGAAAAGCTCTGGGTCACGGTCTATGCCGAGGACGACGAGGCCTACGACATCTGGCACCAAACGGTGGGCGTGCCCGCGGAGCGCATCGTGCGCATCGGCGACAACAAGGGCGCGCGCTATGCGTCCGACAACT
>JBIQKU010000056.1:0-19620 GCA_044506225.1 Rubrivivax sp.
GCCAGCCGAGCACCGGCCAGGCGCGCACGTCGGCCTTGGAGACGAAGCGCACCGGCTGCGCCGCGTTGATGACGAGGATGTCCAGCCACGACACATGGTTGGACACCAGCAGCACGGGCCCGGGCCGCGGCGTGCCGTGGGTGACCAGCACCACGCCCAGCGCACGCAGCACGCGGCGCGACCACGCGCCCACACGCTGCATGCGCTGCGCCGGCGTGAGCCAGGGAAAGACGAAGGCGCAGATCAGCGCACCGTGGAGCACATGCACCAGCGCCGCGCACAAGCGCCACAGGCCGCGCGCGGTGCGCAATCAGCGCGCCTCGTAGGCCACCACACCGGCGACCAGGGTGCACATCACCCGGCCCGGCAGCTCATGGCCGGCGAACGGCGTGTGCTTGCCCTGGCTTGCGAGCCCCTGCGGCGTCACGGTCCAGCGCTCGGCGGGATCGAAGATGCACACATCGGCCAAGCCGCCCTCGACCAGCCGCCCGACGCTGGACGACAGCGAGCCGAGCGAGTCGCCGAGCACCTTGACCGGTGCCGTGGTGATCGTGGCGAGCGTGCGGCCGAGCGGCAGGCCCGATTCCTCGCCCCAGCGCAGTGCCAGCCCGAGCAGCAGCTCGAGACCGGTCGCCCCCGGTTCGGCTTCGGCAAACGGCAGATGCTTCGCATCCTCGTCGACAGGGGTGTGGTCGCTGACCAGCGCGTCGACCGTGCCGTCGGCCAGGCCGGCGCGGATCGCGTCGCGGTCGCGCTGCTGGCGCAGCGGCGGCGTGAGCCGCATGGCGGCGTTGAAGTAGCCGATGTCCAGGTCGATGAGGTGCAGGTGGTTGATGCTCACGTCGCAGGTGACCGGCAGGCCCTGCGCCTTGGCGCTGCGCACCATGTCGACGGCCGCCGCACTGCTCAGGCGGCACAGGTGCACCCGCGCGCCGGTGTCGCGCATGAGCTCGAAGATGGTGTGCAGCGCGATCGTCTCGGCGATGACCGGCACGCCGGCCAGGCCCATGCGGGTGGCGAGCGCACCCTTGGCCGCCACCCCGTGGCCGAGGTAGGGATCGTGCGGCCGCAGCCACACGGTGTAGCCGAAGGTCGCGGCGTACTGCAGCGCGCGGTGCAGCACCAGCGTGTCGGTGATGGGCACCTCGGCCTGCGAGAAGCCGACGCAGCCGGCCTCGGTGAGTTCGGCCATCTCGGTGAGCACGGCGCCGGCCAGTCCGCGCGTCAGGGCACCCAGCGGATAGAGATGCGACTGGTTCAGGTTGCGCGCACGGAACTTGAGCATCTCCACCAGGCCCGGTTCGTCCAGCGGCGGGTCGGTGTCGGGCAGGCAGACCAGGCTGGTCACGCCGCCGGCGGCGGCGGCGGCCATCTCGCTCTCGAGCATGCCTTCGTGCTCATGGCCCGGCTCGCGCAGCCGCACCGCGAGGTCCACGAGGCCCGGTGCCACGACCAAGCCGCTCGCATCGATCTGCCGGCTGGGGTGGAAGTCGGGGCTCACGCGCCCCAGGGCGACGATGCGCCCCGCCGCGATCGCGAGGTCGCCGACTTCGTCGCGCCCCGACGCCGGGTCGACGATGCGGCCGTTCTTGATCAGGATCTTCATCGCGCCGGATTCCTCGTTCTCATGCGTTGTTGCCGGCGATCGTCGACATCACCGCCATGCGCACCGCGATGCCGAAGGTGACCTGCGGCAGGATGACGCTCTGGCGGCCGTCGGCCACGCTGGAGTCGATCTCCACGCCGCGGTTGATCGGCCCTGGGTGCATGACGATGGCGTCGGGCTTGGCGAGCGCCAGCTTCTCTTCGGTCAGGCCGTAGTTCTTGAAGAACTCGCCGGCGCTGGGCAGCATCGCGCCGCTCATGCGCTCGTTCTGAAGGCGCAGCATGATGATCACGTCGGCGCCGCGGATGCCCTCGGCCATGTCATGGCACACACGCACGCCCATTTCGCGCAGGTCGCCGGGCACGAGCGTCTTGGGGCCGACGGCACGCACCTCGGGCACGCCCAGCGTGGTCAGCGCATGGATGTCCGAGCGCGCCACGCGCGAGTGCACGATGTCGCCGACGATGGCCACGGTCAGTTGGGTGAAGTCCTGCTTGAAGTGGCGGATGGTGTACATGTCGAGCAGCCCCTGCGTCGGGTGCGCATGGCGGCCGTCGCCGGCGTTGACCACGTGCACGTGCGGCGCGCAGTGCTGGGCGATCAGGTAGGGCGCGCCGCTCTCGCCGTGGCGCACGACGAACATGTCGGCATGCATGGCCGACAGGTTGGCGATGGTGTCGAGCAGGCTCTCGCCCTTGGAGGCGCTCGACTTGGCGATGTCGAGGTTGATCACGTCGGCCGACAGCCGCTTGGCCGCGATCTCGAAGGTGGTGCGCGTGCGCGTGCTGTTCTCGAAGAACAGGTTGAACACGCTCTTGCCGCGCAGCAGCGGCACCTTCTTCACCTCGCGGTCGTTGACGCTCAGAAAAGTGCCGGCCGTGTCGAGGATCTGGTGCAGCACCTCGCGCGGCAGGCCTTCGATGGACAGCAGATGGATCAGCTCGCCGTGGCGGTTGAGCTGCGGGTTGCGACGTTCGAGCATCAGGCGCCTTCCGGAGTGTCGACGTGCAGGTCGAAGCTGAAGCGGCCGTCGTCGCCGCGCACGAGCGCCAGGCGCTGCTCGGCCGGCAGGGTGACGCGTGCGGCGGAATACGCCGCCTGCATCGGCAGCTCGCGCCCGCCGCGGTCCACCAGCACCGCGAGCGACACGCTGGCCGGGCGGCCGAAGTCGAAGAGCTCGTTGATCACCGCGCGGATGGTGCGCCCGGTGTAGAGCACGTCGTCGATGAGCAGGATGTGGCTGCCGGCCACCTCGAAGGGCAGCCGCGTCTGGTCGGGCGAGGCGTGCATGCCGCGCGACTCGAAATCGTCGCGGTGCAGCGCGCTGGAGATCACGCCGTGTTCGCCGGGCAGGCGCAGGTCGCGCTGCAGCCGTTCGGCCAGCCAGGCGCCGCCGGACCAGATGCCCACCAGCACCGTCGGCGGCTGCAGCAGGCCACGCACGCCGCCGACAAGCTCGCGGTACAGCGCTTCGGCATCGAGATGGAGCGAACTCATGGGAGGTTCCTCAGGAACTGTTCGAGGATGATGGCCGCGGACGTCGCGTCCACGTCGTCGGCGCCCGCGGCATGCGCCTCGGTCGTGCTGTAGCGCTCGTCCACCTCGTGCACCGGCAGACGGAAGCGGCCGTGCAGCTGCCGCGCGAAGCGGCGCGCGCGCCGGGTATTTTCGTGCGGCGCGCCGTCGGGATGGAACGGCACGCCGACCACCAGCGCGGCCGGCTGCCACTCGGCCACGAGCCGGGCGATGGCGTCCAGGCGTTGCCCGGCAGCGCCGCTCAGCGTGCGCAGCGGCTGTGCGCTGCGCGTGAGCGTGTTGCCGCTCGCCACGCCGGTTCGGTGGGTGCCGAAATCGAAAGCCAGGAACGAAAGCGGGGAAGAAGCTGTCGGGCTTGCCGGTGCCGAGGCCGACAGGCTCACCGCGACGCTCCGTGCGACAGGCTCACGCGTGCCCCGCCTCCTGCGACAGCATGCGCGGGTCGATGCCCAGCAGCGACAGCGCGCGGTCGTAGCGCTGCTCGACCGGCGTGTCGAAGATGACGGTCGGCTCGGCGGCCACGTTCAGCCAGCTGTTGCGGCCGATCTCGTCCTCGAGCTGGCCGGCGCCCCAGCCGGCATAGCCGAGTGTCACCAGCACGCGCTTCGGGCCGGCGCCGTTGGACAGGGCCTCCAGCACGTCCTTGCTGGTCGTCATCTCGAGCCCACCCGGAATCTGCAGCGTGGAGCTGTAGTGGGCGCCATCGTCGTCCAGGCGCTCGTGCAGCACGAAGCCGCGCTCGGTCTGCACCGGCCCGCCGAAGAACACCGGCGCGTCGGCCAGGTCGTCGCGGTCGAGCGTGAGCTCGACCTTCTCGAACAGGTTCTTCAGCTTGATGTCGATGGGTTTGTTGATGACCAGGCCGAGGGCACCGTTCTCGGTGTGCTCGCACAGGTAAATCACCGTGCCGGCAAAGGGCTCGCCGGACAGCCCCGGCATCGCGATCAGGAACTGATTGGTGAGGTTGATGCTGCCCGCGGACATGGGCGGCATTTTATCTGCGCCCCCGGCGCGCGCGGGCAAGGCCCTGACGCCCGCCCTGCCCTCAGAACAGCTCGATGTCGCCCGTCTTGGCGCTGTCGGCCAGCTCGCCACGCGCCACCAGGTCGGAGAAGCTCACCACCTGGTTGCGGCCATGCTGCTTGGCGTAATAGATGGCCTTGTCGGCACGCTCGAAGGCCCCGTTGGGCGTGTCGCCGGGGCGCACCTGGGTGAAGCCGATGCTCACCGTGATGCGGCCGACCTGCGGGAAGGCATAGGCCTCGGTGTGGCTGCGCAGGCGCTCCAGGGCATTGGCCGCGTCCTGCTCGCTCGCACAGCGCATGAGCACGACGAACTCCTCGCCGCCGAAGCGGTAGAGCCGGTCATGGAAGCGGAAGCTGCCGCGCATCAGGCGCGACAGCAGCAGCAGCACCTCGTCGCCGATGAGGTGGCCGTAGTTGTCGTTCACTCGCTTGAAATGGTCGATGTCGATGACACCGAGCCAGACATCGGCCGACGCATTGGCCGCGCGTCGCCCGTCGTGCAGCGGGTCGGTCACGCGCAGGTTGTCGCCCGAGACCTTGAGAAAGGCCTCGTCGTAGGTCTTGCGGTTGAGCAGGCCGGTGAGCGTGTCGCGCTCGCTGTAGTCGAGCAGGCCCTGGAAGTTGCGGTAGATGCGCAGCACGCTGCACACCATGCGCCGTGCGCCGTCGTCCAGTGGCGTGGCGGTCTCGATCTCGAGAACGCCCACGACGTCGTGGTCGGTGGCCAGGGGAAACACCGTCACGTAGGAGTCGTCGACCACGCCGTGCATCGGCTCCTGCGTGGCCATGGCGCCCTGGCGCAGAGGATGGGACTCCAGCGCCGGCAGGCTGTCGAACTCGGCCCAGGCGGAGTCGGCGGCGGCAATGGGCTCGCCCTCGGTGAGGCGGGCGCGCGTCAGCCAGCGCTGGGCGCCGATCTCGCCGACGTGGCGGTAGATGGCCACGGACAGCGGGCGCAGCAGGTCCTTCATGGCGCCCACCAGCGTCACGTCCAGAACGTCACGGTCCCGAAAGCCGGTCAGCTCCGCGAGGTGATCGATCAGCTCCGACATGACATCAACGGCGCCTCAGCTGAGCGCGTGGGCCCCGGCGTAGCGGCCGATGAGCGCCAGCAGGTCCTCTTCCGAGTAAGGCTTGCCGAGGTAGTGGTCCACGCCCAGTTCGGCCGCGTAGTCGCGGTGCTTCTGGGCGATGCGCGAGGTGATCATGATCACCGGCAGCTCACGCAGGCGCGCATCGCTGCGGATGTTGCGCACCAGGTCGAAGCCGTCCATGCGCGGCATCTCGATGTCGCTGAGCACGACGGCCGGCGCCTCCTCGGCCAGGCGCTCGAGGGCGTCGAGGCCGTCCTTCGCCAGCGTGACGCGGTAGCCCTCGCGCACCAGCAGGCGCTGGGTGACGCGGCGCACCGTCAGCGAATCGTCGACCACCAGCACCAGCGGGGCGGCCGCACGCACGGGCTCGGCCGGCACCTGGGCCGCCGGCGACACGGGCACGGCGGCCGGCGCCTGCAGCGCAGCGGCCGTGGCGGCGCGCGCGCCTTCGCCGTAGAGCGTGGCCAGCGCCACCGGGTTGTAGATGAGCGCCACCGCGCCGGAAGCCAGCAGCGTCATGCCGGCCAGGCCCGGCAGGCGCGACAGCTGCGGCCCGAGGTTCTTGACCACCACTTCCTGGTTGCCGAGCACTTCGTCGATGTGCAGCACGATGCGCTGCTGCGCGCTGCGGATGACCACCACGTGCTGGGTGCGGGCCTCGGTCTCGCTGCTGCGCGGGCTCTGCTGCAGCAGCGCGCCGAGCCAGAAGAACGGCAGGGTGCGGTCGCCGTGCACGAAGCCGCCGCTGTCGTAGGCGCGGCGGATCTCGTCGACCGACGCGCGGCGCACGATCTCCACCAGCGTGGAAGGCACCGCCACCACGGCGGTGTCGATGCGCAGCATCACCACCTGCGTGACCGCCGTGGTCAGCGGCAGCACCAGCTTGAAGCTCGTGCCCTGGCCGGCCGCCGTGGCGGTCTCGATGCGTCCGCCCATGGCGTTCACCTCGGCGCGCACCACGTCCATGCCGACGCCGCGGCCGGACAGCTCGGTCACCCGGTCGGCGGTGGAGAAGCCCGGCGTGAAGATCAGGTTGGCGAGCTCGGCGTCGGCGTACGACTGGCCGTCCTCGATCAGGCCCATCGCGGCGCCCTTGTCGCGGATGCGCTGCAGGTCGAGGCCCGCGCCGTCGTCGCGGAACTCCACGCCGACTTCGTTGCCCTCCTGCGTGAGCGACACCACGATGGTGCCGGCCGCATCCTTGCCGGCGGCGGTGCGCGCCTCGGGCGGCTCGATGCCGTGGGTGACGCTGTTGCGCAGCAGGTGCTCGAAGGCGCCGGTCATGCGGTCGAGCACGCCGCGGTCGACTTCGATGGAGCCGCCGACGATGTCCAGCCGCACCTGCTTGCCGGTTTCCTTGGCCGCCTGGCGCACCACGCGGTAGAGGCGGTCGGACAGGCCCTCGAACTCCACCATGCGGGTGCGCAGCAGGTCGTCCTGCAGGTCGCGGGTGAGCCGCGCCTGCGCCGCGAGTTCGTCTTCGGTGCTCTCCAGCGTGCGCTGCAGCGTGCGCTGCACGGTGGCCACGTCGTTCACCGACTCGGCCATCATCCGCGTGATTTCCTGGAAGCGCGTGAAGCGGTCGAACTCCAGCGGGTCGAAGGACTGGCCCTCGGCCTTGGCCGCTTCCATGCGCGAGCTCATCTGCGTCTCGGCCTGCAGCTCGATGTCACGCAGCTGCTGGCGCAGGCGCTCGAGGTTGTCGCTCAGGTCGCCCAGCGAGCCCTTGATCTGGCCAACGTCGGCCTCGATGCGCGAGCGGGTGATCGACACCTCGCCGGCCTGGTTGACCAGCCGGTCGAGCAGCGGCGCACGCACGCGGACCGCGGACTGCGAGCTGCTGCCACGCTCGACGGTGGCCCGCGCCGGGCCGGCGCCTGCGCCGGTGAAGCGCGACCAGTCGATCTGCGGCAGCGACATGGGCGTGAGCGGCGCGGCGACCTTGTCGGCCGGCGCGGGCTCGGGCTGAGCGGCCGGTTCGTCCGGCGCTTCCTCGGCGGCCGGCAACTCGCCGAGCTCGGGCGCGCTCGGCTCGGCGGCCGCACGCTCCGCGGCGGCCATCGCGTCGGCATAGGCGCTGGCGTCGCGTGAGCGCAGCATGTCGAAGCTGTGCGACAGCGCGTCGGTGCGGGCCTGGAGTTCGTCGATGTCGGCTTCGGCCGTTTCGGACTGTGCCAGCACCCGCTCGATGTGGGTCTCGAGCCGGTGCGCCATTTCGCCCAGGCGCATCGCACCGGCCAACCGCGCACCGCCCTTGAGCGTGTGCAGGGTGCGCATGCAGGCCGCGGCATGGCTGAGGTTGCCCGGCTCGGCGGCCCAGGCGCGCATCTGGCTGCCCAGCGTGGGCAGCAGGTCCTGCGCCTCTTCCTCGAAGATGGGGAACAGCTCGGCGTCGACCGCGTCCACCGCATCGATGTCGTCGTCGATCTCCTCGACGATGTGATGCACCGCGGCGGCGGGTCGTGCCGGCTCGGCCTCGGGGACGGCAAAAGGCTTGAGTTCCGGCACGCCGAGCGCGCCGAAATGGGACTCGGTGGCGGTGTCGGGCGCGTCGGCGGCCTGTGGCAGCGCTGGCTCCGCGGCGTCCTGCGGCGCGGCTTCGGCAGGCGGCGGCACGGGCTCGGCGGGCGACTCAGCAGACTCGGCCTCGAGGTCGAGTTCGAGGTCCACGTCCAGCGAGGGCACGGACAGCGTCTCGTCGCGCGGCATGGCGGCGGTGCTGACGTGCGACGGATCGGCGCTGCCCGACTCCGCCTCGGCGCTGGCAGCGTCCAGCCGGCGTGCCGAGCTCACCTCATGCTCGGCCAGGCGCGCCAGCAGCTCGGGCGCGGGCTCCTTGAGAAAGCCGGCGGCGAACTGGTGCAGCAGCCGGCGCACTTCCTCGGCGGCGTCGACGAACAGGCGTGCCTCTTCGTCGGTGCCGTGGCCGATGGCCTGGCTGCGCATCAGCGCATGCTCGAGCGAACGCGCGAGCTGCGACAGGTCGGTGAAGCCGACCGTCGCCGAACTGCCGGCCAGCGAATGCGCCAGGGCGATGGCGGTCTCGCCGATCGGGCGGTGCAGCTCCATCGCCCATTCCGCCACCTCGGTGGTGAGGCGGCGCGACAGCTCGTCGGCCTCGTTGAGGTAGATGTTGAACAGCGGGATGCCGATGCGCAGCGGGCCGACGATCTTCACCTGCTCGTCGTCGACGGGCAGGGGCGCGGGCGCTTCGGCCTCGAACGCCGCCTCGGACACGGCATCCGGGAGCACGTCGGCCGCGGGCAGCGCAGCGGGCGCCGCATCGTCCTGGACCGCGAACTCGGGCAGGGACGGCGCGTCGCCGCCATCGAAGGCGACCGGCTCGTCGACGATGAGCGGTGCTTCCACCGCCTCGGGTTGCGCCGGCTCCGGCAGGCTGTCGTCGCCGAGGTCCAGCTCGATCAGCTCGACGCCTTCGTCGGCCGGTGCGGGATGGGCGGGCGCCTCGGGCAGCGGCGCCGGGCCGGTCTGCAGGGCACCGTCGGCATCGCTGAAGTCGAGGTCGAAGGACAGCACGGGCTCGGCCGCCGAAAGCTCCAGATCGGCGGCGCTCGGCAGGTCCGCCGGCAGGGTCGGCAAGGCCGGGGAGAGGGTGTCGTACGCGGTGGGCGCCGGTTGGCCGTCGCCGTCGTCCGCGTCCGCTTGCTCGACTGCGGTGCCCGAGGCCGGCTCGGTGGGCGCGGCGGCCGCCGGCGCAGACGGCTCGCGCAGCGCGAGTGCCTTCGCTTCCACCTCGGCCGGCGCGTGGCCGTCGTCTCGGCGCGCCGCAATGGCTTCCACCCAGTCGCCCAGGTAGCGGAGCACCCAGCCGGTGAATTGCAGCAGGGCGTCGTCCGCCGGCGCATGGTCGGCCAGGCGCGCGTTGTAGAGCTGCTCGCACGCCCACGCGGCGTCGCCGAAGGCGGTGAGGCCGACCATGCGCGAGCTGCCCTTCAACGTGTGGAAGGCGCGGCGGATGGTCGTGAACGGGGTGATGTCGTCGCGCTGGCCTTCGAGTTCGGCACAGGCGGCGCGGGCGTCCTGCATGACCTCGCGCGCTTCCTCGAGGAAGATCTCGCGCATCTCGTCGTCTTCGCCCAGGGCGGGCTCGGCGGCGGGCCGCGCAGGCGCGGCCGGCTCGGCGCGGACCGCGGCGAGTTCGGGCTCGAGGCCGACGGGGTCGGAGGCGGTGGAGACGAAGTCGACCAGCGCTTCGGACAACTGGCCGCGCACCGAGACGATCTCGTCCGGGTCGCTGGCCTGCTCGAGCGCCGCCTGGGCCTGCGCCACGGCGGCTACCAGCGTGGGCTGCTCGGCGATGTCGGCCTCGTTGGACAGGCGCTCGAGATCGCGGGAGACCTCTTCGACGCTCACGTCCGCGCGCATCGAGTTGCGTGCCAAAGTCTGCGCCTGCTCGATCAGGCGCGGCTCGACGACCGGCGTGGCCACGGGTGCGTGCCCGGCGGCGGGCGCACGCTCGGCCTGGCGCCCCATCACCGGGCTCAGCCGCCCTTCCTCGGGGTCGTAGGCGAAGAGCGATTTCGCCATCTGCGGCTGCACGCTCAGCATGTCGATCAGGAAGCCGAGGGCACCCAGGTTGCCGGCCAGGCGGTCGAACAGGCCGGTCTGCTGCACCCGCTCGACATCGACCTCGGTGGACACCAGCCCTTCGACCTCGTCGCGCATGCGCAGCAGCGCCGCGGCCGCCTGGTCCATGCCGAGCACCGACAACACGCCGCGCATCGTCGACAGCTGGTTGGGCACGGGGATGAGCACGGCCCGGTCGCCCGGGTTGCGGAAGTACTGGTCGATCAGCTTCTCGACCTCCGAGAGGCTGGCGCGCAGCTCCTGCACCACGCTGCCCATGGTCTGACGGTCGGAGACGCGGCGGTAGAGCTCCTCCATCCACGCCTCGAGCGGCTCGGGTGCGGCGCCCTGGCGCACTGCGGCGATGCGCGCGCCCAGGCGCTGGACACGCTCAGGCTGCTCGGCGCTGTCGAATTCGGCGTCCTCGAGGCAGGCCTCGATGTAGAGCAGGCCGGTGGCGACTTCCATCGCCAGCGCCGCCGGCGGCGCGGCATTGGCCTGCTGGGTGCTGCCGCTGGCCTGCTGCAGTTCGGCGGCCAGCAGCTCGCCGGCGGGGAACAGGCGCTTGAGCGAATCGCCCACCAGGGCGAACTGCTCGGCCAGGCCGCTCAAGCGGTGCATCTCTCCGCCGGCCACGGCCGACCAGGATTCCTTGGCGGCCGCCACGCGCTTGCGGCCCTGCACCACCCAGGCGGGGTCGTACTTGCCGAGCGGACTGGCGCTGTAATCGACCGGCTGGTGGCGCACCAGGCCGTAGGCCTCGCGCACCGAAGCCAGGCGCGGCGCCACCTGGCCGTCGCCGGGCGATCCGGCCTGGGCGCAGAAGAAGAGGAGGTCCTGCGCGAGGCGCTCGGAGACCTGCGTCTCGCCGCGCTCGATGAGCCGCAGCTGCGACAACAGCCGCGCGGCCACACGCTTGGCGAACAGATCGGGCTGCAGCAGCCCGGCGGCCTGCGCCTCGAACACCGCCGCGGCCAGCCGCCACAAGGTGGCGGTCTGCGGCTGCGCGGCGCCGGCACCCAGGCCGGCGCACAAGGCGCTCAGCCGCGCGGCGGCGCCGGGCGGCTGGTTGCGCATGAGGCCAAGGATCTGCTTTTCCAGTGCCACATGGGTGGCGGCGTCGGGCTGCAGCGGCTCCACCGCCGGGTCGACCTCGGGCAGTTCGCGCCAACGCCAGTCGACGGTCCACAGGTCGGCCGGATGCACCCGGTCGGCGCCCGCCGCCTCCTGCACCGCGCGGTACTGCGGGAACAGCGACAGCGGCGACACGCGCTTGCCGGCCAGGATGCGCGCCACGTAATCGAGCAACGCGAAGGACGCATGCTCGATGTCGTCGACGATGTCGTTCGTCAGCTTGTGCGGCTTGGCGACGAAGCGCTGGACCGCCGCCTCGCAGGCGCGCAGCACGGCCGCCGCGGCCGGCAGGCCGACGAGTTCGAGCGCGCCCACGCCCTGGTGAATCTGCTGGCGCGCACCGCGCAGCACCGCCGGATCGACGGCGTCCACATCCGAGCCGGCGCCGGCCTGAGCCTCCTTGACGACACGGCGCAGCGCCTTGTGCGCGCCATCGAGCGAGCGGCGCAGTTCTTCCTGCACCCAGGCGAGTGCGGAGAGGTCATCGGTCGGCTCGCCGGTCACGTCGGTAAGGCGGTGGCTGTCCATCGGTGGCTTTCGGGTCCTTGAATTTCGGGGCCGATGCCGGACTGCGGCATCGACCCAAGGCGCTGATGGCGACGACGCGCTCGACGGATCGAACGCTTATTCGATCTTGAACCGCGCCACCGACTGCTTCAGTTCTTCAGCGGTCTTCGACAGTTCACGCACCATCTGCGCCGTCGAGCGGGTGCCTTCACCGGTCTGCTCGGTCACCGCGAAGATGTGCTGGATGTTGGCGGCCACCACGTTGGCCGATTCGGCTTCGCTCAATGCCTGGTTGGAAATCTGCGCGATCAGGTCGGCCAGCTGGCGCGACACGCGGTCGATGTCGCCGAGGGCCGTGCCGGCCGCGTCGGTCAGCCGGGTGCCTTCCACCACGTTCTGCGTGGAGCGCTCCATGGCGCCCACCGCGTCCTGCGTGTCGGTCTGGATGGTCTTGACCAGCGCCGCGATCTGCCGCGTGGCGTCGCCGGAGCGTTCGGCCAGCCGCTGCACTTCCTGCGCCACCACCGAGAAGCCCCGGCCCGCTTCGCCGGCCGACGCGGCCTGGATGGCAGCGTTCAGGGCCAGCACGTTCGTCTGCTCGGTAATGTCGGAAATCAGCTCGGTGATTTCGCCGATCTCCTGCGACGACTCGCCCAGCCGCTTGATCCGCTTGGAGGTCTCCTGGATCTGGTCGCGGATGGAGTTCATGCCGCCGATGGTGTTCTGCACCGCGCGCAGGCCGGTCTCGGCGGCGTCCAGCGACTGGCGCGCCACCTGGGCGGTTTCCTGGGCCTGCTCGGACACGTCGTTGATTCGGCCGGCCATCTGCAGCACCGACTCGCCGGTGTCGCGGATCTCGCGCAGCTGCTCGGTCGAGGCGGCCAGCAGCTCGGTCGAGGTGGCTTCCACCTGCGCCGTGGTCTCGGTCACCCGGCCCACCGTGCCCTGCACCTGCGACACCAGCGTGCGCAGCTCTTCCACCGTGTAGTTCACCGAGTCGGCGATGGCGCCCGTGATGTCTTCCGTCACCGTGGCCTGCTGCGTCAGGTCGCCCTCGGCCACCGTCTGCAGTTCGTTCATCAATCGCAGAATGGCCGCCTGGTTGGCGTCGTTCACGCGCTTGGCTTCCTGCTGCTCGCGCTCGGCGTCGAGCTTCTGCTGTTCGGCCAGCGCCGCACGCTGGGCCTGCGAACGGGTGTACAGGCGCAGGAAGCCCAGACCGCCGAGGATCATCAGCAGCGTGGACAGCAACAGCAGCGCCGCGCTCGCGCCGCTGAAACCGGTGGACTGGCCCAGGCGCGCCTGCACGTCTTCCAGGCCCTTACGCAGCGTCTCGCTGTCGTTGATGATGGCCACCTGCGCTTCGCGGGCAGACACCAGGCCCTGCAGGTTGCCGAGAATCGCACCCGCCTGGGCACGCGTCTCTTCGTACTGCTTGAGCAGGATCTGCAGGTGTTCCTTGGTCTGGGCGTCGGTGGTCGGCGGCAGGCGGCTGTCGGGGTTGCCGTTGAGCACGCCGTCGGCGATTTCACCGAAGGAGTTGAGGTCCTTGCCGAGCAGGAAGACCGCCTCGGGGCTCACGCCGTCCATCGTCAGGAATTCGTTGGCGGACTTGCCGATGCGCTGGGTCAGCATCACCAGCTGGCCCACGGCCAGCAGTTCGGCCGAGGAGGCGCCCTGCTGCAGCTTCAGCGAGGAGATGGTCTCGGCGGTTTCCAGCAGGTCGGAGGACTGGCGGTTGATGGTGCGAAGCGCCTGACCCACCTGCGTCAGGATGGCCTCCTGCGCGAGCACCGTCTTGGCGTTCTTCTCGGCGTTGTCGATCAGCGGCATCAGCGGCTCGAGCGCTTCCTGCACCGGCGGGGGCGCGATGGCCAGATGCTCGCTGCCGTCGCGCAGGCCGCGCACGTTGCGCGCCAGCACCTCGGCGCTGTCGGTCACCTCGGGGAAAGCCTCGGGGCTGCCGATCAGCGCCTGGGAGACCGATTTCGCCAGCCGCTGCGACTGCATCAGCGCCTGACCGCTTGCACCCACCTGGGCCGCGCCCTTGGAGGCGGCGTTGAGCGAGAAGGCCGTCATGGCGACGAGGCCGACGAAGCCGACCACCACCAGCACGCCCAGCGTGCGGTACTGGCGGCCGAGCGGCATGCGACCAATGAGCGGCAGGCCGGTGCCGGCATCGACGGCCGAGGCGGCGTCGGGCAGCCGCGTCTCGGCGAAGTCGGCCATCTCGGACGGTGCAGCCTCGGTGATGATGGAGTCGGCCGCCGGCGCCGGCGGCGCGGCGTCGAATGCGGCCGCGCCGGCCGGGTTCGGCAGCGTCATCGTGCCGTCGGCCTGAACGACCTCGTCGAACGGGTTGCCTTGCCGGAAGTCGCCCTGCGCATCGCTGCGATCCTGACCCCGACCCTTCATTTTGTTCAGGAAGCTCATATGGTCCTCGTTCGGTCTCTATCCGAGTAAATCGGCCGGGAGAGCCGGCGCTTCATACAACCCGTTGCCCGTTTGCGCGGCAGTCTTCACATTTGCTCAGCGCACGATGCGCAGGAAGGCCTCATCGGCGGCCAGCGCCGCGAGCTTGAGTTCCTGCCAGGCGCGCCCGCCTTCGTCCTGATAGCGCGGGCCCGCAAACGGCGGCGCGCCGTCCTGCGCGGCGGCGTCCATGCGAAGCTGCTGCTCGGTGCGCAGGCCCGCGAGCCGGTCGACCAGCAGCGCGCAGTTGATGTCGAGCGCCTGGTTGAAGACCACCAGGTGCGACTGATCGCGCAGCGGCTCGCCCGTCTTCAGGCCGAGAAACGCCGAGAGGTCGACGACCCCGTGGAGGTGGCCGCGCAGGTTGGCGACGCCGAGAAACCAGGGGTGTGCATGCGGCACCGCGACGATGGGCGCGGCGGTGAAGATCTCGCCCGCGTCCTTCAGCGGCAGCAGGAAGCCGTGGCCGCTGCATTCCACCGCGAGCCAGGACTTGCCCAGATCTTGCGTCCGTGCCGCCAGCAGTCGCTCGGCGAGCCGGCCTTGCAGTTCACGCAGTGCTTCCTTGTTGGCCATCGGGAGTCCTGGAACGGTTCAGCCGAAGCGGGCAGGCCTTCAGTCGAAGGCGCGGATCTTGGAGACCAGTTCGTCGGCGTCCACCGGCTTGACGATGTAGTCGCGCGCGCCCTGGCGCATGCCCCAGACCTTGTCGGTTTCCTGGTTCTTGCTGGTGCACATGATCACCGGCACATCGACGAAGCGCGGGTCGCGGGTGATCGCGCGCGTGAGCTGGAAGCCGTTCTGGCCGGGCATGACCACGTCCATGAGGATGAGGTCGGGCTTGCCTTCCTCGAGCTTGCGCATCGCGTCCTCGCCGTTCTCGGCGGTACGCACGCTGTAGCCGCGCTTGGCCAGCAGCTCGGACATGAAGTGCAGTTCGGTCTTCGAATCGTCGACCAGCAGGATGTTCTTGATTGCCATGTTCTCGTCCTCGAACCGGGCGCCGCATGCGCGCTTGGTCGCCGCGGGCCGCGGGTCGTCAGTCAGTGGGGTTCGCCCGCCATGGGCGACTGCGACACGGCGCGGTGGTGTTGTTCCACGGCCTGCAGCAGCTGGTCCTTGGTGAAGGGCTTGGTGAGGTAGTCCTGGGAGCCGACCATGCGCCCGCGCGCCTTGTCGAACAGGCCGTCCTTGGACGACAGCATGATGACCGGCACGCCCGCGAACTGGACGTTGCGCTTGATGATGGCGCAGGTCTGGTAGCCGTCCAGGCGCGGCATGAGGATGTCGCAGAAGATGAGGTCGGGCCGGTGGTCGTTGACCTTGGACAGCGCGTCAAAGCCGTCTTCGGCCAGCAGCACGTCGTAGCCGCCCTGCTTGAGAAAGATCTCCGCGCTGCGGCGGATGGTGTTGCTGTCGTCGATGACCAACACCTTCACGCCTGGGGTATCTGCCGCGCCTTCATTGCTCACCGGGCTGTCTCCTCGAATGACGGTTGTTGGTGTCGGTGCGTGACCGGCAGCGACCGATCAGATCTGCACCATCTCGAAGTCTTCCTTGCGCGCGCCGCATTCCGGACAGGTCCAGTTCATCGGTACGTCTTCCCACCGGGTGCCCGGCGCGACGCCGTGCTCCGGATCGCCCGCGGCCTCGTCGTAAATCCATCCACAGATGAGGCACATCCAGGTCTTCGGGTCGGTCACTTGAAAGTCAGGGGTCACTACAATGGTGGGCGAATTGTAGACACGTGAAACTGCATAAAACTAAGGGTTCGCAGAGACCTACACCACATTGCTCACGGTTTTCGTGAAGTCTTGAGCGATTCGTTGCGCAGGGTTTCGAACTCTTCTTCGAGCTTCTCCAGGGGCTTGCTCCATGACCTCCGACACCCCTTCGAACACCCCCACAGACACCCCTTCCGACGAGGCCCTTGCCGAGTCCGTGCCGCCGGCGTGCGTGATGAGCTTCAACGCCAGCGAGCCGAGCGGTGCGGCCGGCGTCGCGGCCGACGTGTCGACCATCGCCGCCATGGGCGCGCATGCGCTGCCCGTGGTCACGACCATCGTGATGCGCGACACCGCGGAGATCTTCGACCAGCACCCCATCGACCCGGACGTGGTCGTCGAACAGGCGCGCAGCGTATTGGAGGACGTGACGATCACCGCGTGGAAGGTCGGATTCCTCGGTTCGGCCGAAGGCGTGAGCGCGGTCGCGGAAATCCTCTCCGACTACCCGGACGTGCCCCTGGTCGCCTACATGCCCAATCTCTCGTGGCTGGAGGAGGACGACCAGCAGGCCTATGCCGACGCCTTCCGCGAGCTGGTACTGCCGCAGGCGCAGGTGCTGATCGGCAACCACCAGACGCTCACCGACTTCCTGCTGCCCGACTGGGACAGCGACCGCCCGGCCTCGCCGCGCGAGCTGGCCGTGGCCGCGGGTGAACACGGCACACGCTTCGTGCTCGTCACCAGCGTGCCGGTGGCCGACCAGTTCGTCGACAACGTGCTGGCCTCCCCGCAAGGCGCCATCACCGGCGAGAAGTTCGAGCGCTTCGATGTGAGCTTCGTGGGCGCGGGCGACACGCTGGCCGCCGCGCTGGCCGCCCTGCTGGCGGCGGGCAGCGAGCTGCACATGGCGGTGGGCGAGTCGCTCGCCTTCCTGGACCAGGCGCTGGATGCGGGTTTCCGCCCCGGCATGGGCAACGTGATTCCCGACCGCTTCTTCTGGGCGCTGCCGCCCGAGGACGAAGAAGAAGGCGCCGAAGCCGCGGAGGCGGCGCCCGCCGAGGGCGAGGTGCGCGGCAGCCGGCACATCCACTAGGGCCTCCCTTCATCGGCCCCGGGCCGCAGACAAGACGCATGAGCAGTCCAACTTCCGGCGGCAACGCTGCCCTCTTCGAACGCGCCCAGCGCGTGATTCCCGGCGGCGTGAACTCACCGGTGCGCGCGTTTCGTGCCGTGGGCGGCACGCCGCGTTTCATCACCGGGGCCAGCGGCGCCTACCTCACCGATGCCGAAGGCCAGCGCTACATCGACTACATCGGCTCGTGGGGGCCGATGATCCTCGGCCACGGCCATCCGGCGGTGCTCGAGGCGGTGCAGCGCGCAGCGGCCGAAGGCCTGTCCTACGGCGCGCCGACCGAGCGCGAGATCGAGCTCGCCGAAGAG
Organism: Rubrivivax sp.; assembly: GCA_044506225.1. Lineage (GTDB taxonomy): Bacteria > Pseudomonadota > Gammaproteobacteria > Burkholderiales > Burkholderiaceae_C > JAKFDI01. The sequence continues at coordinate 17,129 of JBIQKU010000056.1, forward strand.
ATCCTGTCGCTCGTGCCCAGCATCGACCAGGTGCGCCTCGTGAGTTCTGGCACCGAAGCCTGCATGAGTGCGCTGCGCCTGGCGCGCGGCGCGACCGGCCGCTCGACCATCGTCAAGTTCGAAGGCTGCTACCACGGCCACGCCGACGCGCTGCTGGTGAAGGCGGGCTCGGGCCTGGCCACCTTCGGCCATCCGACCAGCGCCGGCGTGCCGGCCGAGGTGGTGCAGCACACGCTGGTGCTGGACTACAACGACGTCGCCCAGCTCGAGGAGGCCTTCGCGCTGCACGGCGAGGACATCGCCTGCGTGATCGTCGAGCCGATCGCGGGCAACATGAACTTCGTGCGCGCGAGCCTGCCGTTCATGAAGGCGCTGCGCGAGCTGTGCAGCCGTCATGGGGCGCTGCTCATCCTGGACGAGGTGATGACGGGCTTTCGCGTCGCGCTCGGCAGCGCGCAAAGCCTCTACGCACAGCAGATTCCGGGTTTTGCGCCCGACATCAGCGTCTTCGGCAAGGTGATCGGCGGCGGCATGCCGCTCGCGGCCTTCGGCGCGCGGCGCGAGGTGATGAAGCACCTGGCGCCGCTCGGCCCGGTCTACCAGGCGGGCACGCTGTCGGGCAACCCGGTGGCCACGGCCTGCGGCCTGGCCACGCTGCGCGAGATCCGCCAGCCCGGCTTCTTCGAGGCGCTGTCGGCGCGCACGCGTTCGCTGGTCGACGGCCTGCAGGCCGTGGCGGCTGAAGCCGGCGTGCCGCTGAGCGCCGACAGCGAAGGCGGCATGTTCGGCTTCTTCTTCGCCGCCAGTCTGCCGCAGACCTATGCCGAGGTGATGGCCAGCGACAAGGAGCGTTTCAACCGCTTCTTCCACGCCATGCTCGAGCGCGGCGTGTACCTCGCGCCGGCACTGTACGAAGCCGGCTTCGTGAGCGCCGCGCACAGCGAGGCCGACATCGCCGCGACGCTGGCCGCAGCGCGCGAGGCGCTGCGCTGAGAACGCTTCAGGCCGGCGACGACCGCAGGCCGTAGACCTGCCCGCCGAGGAAGAGGTATTCGGCGCGCAGCACCGGATCGCCCTGCTCTTCCTTGAAGGTGAAGCCCAGCACGGCGAGTTCGGTGCCGGGCCGGATCTCGGGCACCTTCCAGGCCTGCAGCCGCGTGAGCGGCGCGAGCTCGATGTGCCACACCGGGTCGCGCCGGGTCGGCAGGCGCGCCTCGGCCATCAGCTTCGCACCGTCCACCTTGGCGCTCTGCGCCGGCAGGGCGCGTGTGGCCAGGTCGTCGGGCAGCGTGAGGCCCGGCGCGAGTTCGAGGTCGAACTCGGCATGCGGATTGCGCCATTGCACCTTGGTGGCGCGGCCCTCGAGCCAGAGCGGGCGGTCCTGGTCGAAGCTGCTCCAGCCATGGTGGGCCCACAGCGGCGGGACGGCAACGAGCGAAAGGCCTGAGACGAACAGTCGACGTTTCATTGCGGACTCCTGATGGGCGCGGCGATCAGACGTAGGCGATCCAGCGCCCGCAGATGATGACCGCGACCCACAACCCCAGCGACAGCGCGGTCTGCGCACGCGCCAGCGCATCCAGCCGCTGCAGGCTGCCGCGCCGGTGGAAGGCGGCCGCGTTCAGGCCGAGGGCCAGCAGCAGCGCCATCTTGAGCAGGAAAGACCGGTTGGCCAGCAGTTCACCGGCCTGCGGCGCGAACATGGTCAGCCCGCTCGCGGCCGCGAGCGCGAAGCCGGCAAGCGACACCCCCAGCGCCAGCCGGGCGAGCGGCGCCACCGACAGCGCGGCACCGTGGCCCCACACCCGCAGCTCGAACACCACCAGGCTGCCCAGCAGCAACGCGATGCCGACGATGTGCGCCGCCTCCAAAGCCGGGTAGGCAATCGGGTGCGACAGGATCCAGTCAAGCGTGTCCATGCGGGCAGGTTAGCGCGGGCTGCGCTTCATGGCCGGCTCCTAGAATCGCGCGAATGCACATTCACATCCTCGGCATCTGCGGCACCTTCATGGGCGGCCTGGCTGCCCTGGCGCGCGAGGCGGGTCACCAGGTCACCGGCTGCGATGCCAACGTCTATCCGCCGATGAGCGAGCAACTGCGCTCGCTCGGCATCGAACTCATCGAAGGCTACGGGGCCGAGCAGCTCGACCTGAAGCCGCATCTCTTCGTGGTCGGCAACGTGGTGTCCCGCGGCAACCCGCTGATGGAAGCCATCCTCGACGCCGGCGCGCCCTACACCAGCGGCCCGCAGTGGCTCGCCGAGCATGTGCTGCACGGGCGGCATGTGCTGGCGGTGGCCGGCACGCACGGCAAGACGACGACCGCATCGATGCTCGCCTGGGTGCTGGAACAGGCGGGGCTGAACCCGGGGTTCCTGATCGGCGGCGTGCCGCTGAACTTCGGTGTGTCGGCGCGATCCGGCTCGGACGCACCCGGTGCGCCCTTCGTCATCGAGGCCGACGAGTACGACACCGCCTTCTTCGACAAGCGCA
>JBIQKU010000057.1:0-19489 GCA_044506225.1 Rubrivivax sp.
CGCGGAACTGCTCGGCCACCTTGAGCGCCGAGTAGTGCGGCAGCATCACGCCCGCGCTGCCCAGCCGGATGCGCGTGGTGCACGCCGCGATCGCCGCCAGCAGCATCTCGGGCGCGCTGCCGACGATGGTGGGCAGGTTGTGGTGCTCGCTGCACCAGAAGCGGTGGTAGCCGAGCGCCTCGACGTGCGTGGCCAGATCCAGCGTGTCGCGCAATGCGGCGTCTTCGCCGAGGCCGGTGACGGCGATCGACTGGTCGAGAACCGAAAGCTTCATTCAGTCGACCAGGTGAAGCGCGTGATGCCGCAGGTGGTCGGCCATGAAGGTCGACACGAAGTAATAGCCGTGGTCGTAGCCCTCGTGGCGGCGCAGCTCGAGCGGCTGGCCGGCCTTGGCGCAGGCTTCCTCCAGCAGGTGCGGGTGCAGTTGCTCGGCCAGGAATTTGTCGGCCAGGCCCTGGTCGACAAGCATGGGCGGCGTGCGCTTGCCGGATTCGATGAGTGCCACCGCATCATGCTCGGCCCAGCGTGCGCGGTCGGCACCGAGGTAGCCGGTGAAGGCCTTGACGCCCCAGGGGCAGCGGCTGGGCGCGCAGATCGGCGCGAACGCCGAGACGCTGCGAAACAGTGCGGGATGGCGCAGCGCCAGCGTCAGCGCGCCGTGGCCGCCCATGGAGTGGCCGAAGACGCCGATGCGGTCGGCACGCGCCGCGAAGCGATCCACGACCAGCGCGCGCAGCTCCTCGGTGAGGTAGCTCTCCATGCGCCAGTGGGACTTCCACGGTGCCTCGGTCGCGTCGAGGTAGAAGCCCGCGGCTTCGCCGAAGTCCCAGTCGCGGTCGGCGCCGTCGACGCCGGTGCTGCGCGGGCTGGTGTCGGGCGCGACCAGCATCAGCCCGAGCTGCGCCGCCATCTGCTGGGCACCAGCCTTGATGGGAAAGGTCTCTTCGTTGCAGGTCAGGCCGGCCAGGTAGAACAGCACCGGCACCGCCGCGTTCTCGGCCTGCGGCGGGCGATACACTGCGAATCGCATCGGCAGGCCGATGACCTGGGAATCGTGGCGGTAGAAGCCCTGTACCCCGCCGAAGCTCGCGTGCTCGCTGATGGTTTCCATGGCGGCACCCCTCAATAGACGACGACGGAGCGGATGGACTCGCCGCGCTTCATCAGGTCGAAGCCTTCGTTGATCTGCTCGAGGCTCAGCTTGTGGGTGATGAGGTCGTCGATGGCGATCTTGCCGTCCATGTACCAGTCGACGATCTTCGGCACGTCGGTGCGCCCGCGCGCGCCGCCGAAGGCGGAGCCTTCCCACTTGCGGCCGGTGACGAGCTGGAAGGGCCGTGTGCTGATCTCCGCGCCCGCCTCGGCCACGCCGATGATGATGCTGCGCCCCCATCCCTTGTGCGTGCACTCCAGCGCCTGGCGCATCACCTGCGTGTTGCCGATGCATTCGAAGCTGTAGTCGGCGCCGCCGTCGGTGAGCTGCACGATGGCGTCGACCACGTTGTCCACCGATTTCGCGTCGATGAAGTGCGTCATGCCGAACTGCCGGGCCATGGGCTCGCGCGCGGGGTTGATGTCCACGCCGATGATCTTGTCCGCCCCGACCATCTTCGCGCCCTGGATGACGTTGAGCCCGATGCCGCCGAGACCGAACACCACCACGTTGGCACCGGCCTCGACCTTGGCGGTGAACAGCACGGCGCCCACGCCGGTGGTCACGCCGCAGCCGATGTAGCAGGCCGTCTCGAAGGGCGCATCGGGCCGGATCTTCGCCACCGCGATCTCCGGCACCACGATGTAGTTGCTGAAGGTCGAGGTGCCCATGTAGTGCAGGATGGGCTTGCCGCCGATGGAAAAGCGCGAGGTCGCATCGGGCATCAGCCCCTTGCCCTGCGTGCCGCGGATCAGCTGGCACAGATTGGTCTTTCGCGACAGGCAGAACTTGCACTGGCGGCATTCCGGCGTGTAGAGCGGAATGACGTGGTCGTCGCGCTGCACGCTCGTCACGCCCGGGCCGACCTCGACCACCACGCCCGCGCCCTCGTGGCCGAGGATGGCCGGGAACAGCCCCTCCGGATCCGCGCCCGACAGCGTGTAGTAGTCGGTGTGGCAGATGCCGGTGGCCTTGATCTCCACCAGCACTTCGCCGGCCTTGGGGCCCTCGAGGTCGACGGTCTCGATGCTGAGCGGCTGGCCGGCTTTCCAGGCGACGGCGGCGCGGGTCTTCATGCGGGCTACTCCTCGAAGCGCCCTGCGGTGCAGGGCCACGAGGCATTATTGCCAGCCCGCCTTGACGGCGTGCCGCGCGCGGTCATGGCCGCGCGTCGGCTCAGTCGTCGCGGCCGCGGCGATGCGACCGGGCGCCGTCGTGGCCGCGGTGCCCGTCTCCTGCATGATCCCGGTCGCGCCCGTTGTGCCGCTTGTCCTTGTGCTCATGGCGCTGGTAGCCCGGCTCGTACTCGGCGGATTTCACGAAGTACACCGGCGTGCCGCAGGCGTCGTACTTGCGGCAATGCTTGCTCCAGTTCTTCGCATGCCCGGGAGGGACGTGCAGATACACCGGCTGCGCATGCACCCGCCGCGGTTGCTGCACGATGACCACCGGCTGCGGATAGAGCACGCGCGGCGGCGGCGCGTTGCCGATGTCCACGCGGCCGTACACGCCCGGCGACACCTCGCCGGCGACCGACACGTTGATGCTGGGCCCCGCATGAACCGCGGCCGCGGCGCACAGGCCGGCCGCGAGAAGTCCCCAACGAATGTGCTTGTGCATGTTGTCCTTGTCCTCTCGAGCGCCGTAGCGCGGCGCGGGTCACGAAGCCCGCACGATGCCATGCCGCGTGCCGCTTGGGGGCGCGCGAAACGCTTGTGCACAAAGCTTTACCCGCGGTGTATCGGATCCACCCACAGCACCGTCTCGGGCTTCTCCACCGGCTCGATGTCCAGGTTCACCGCCACCGCCTCGCCGTCGCTGCGCACCAGCACGCACTCGAGCACCTCGGTCGGGCTGGCGTTGATCTCCTGGTGCGGCACGTAGGGCGGCACGTAGATGAAGTCGCCCGGGCCGGCCTCGGCGGTGAACTCCAGCCGCTCGCCCCAGCGCATGCGCGCCCGGCCCTTGACGACGTAGATCACGCTCTCCAGTGGGCCGTGGTGGTGGGCGCCGGTCTTGGCGTCGGGATGGATGTGCACCGTGCCGGCCCACAGCTTCTGCGCGCCGACGCGCGCGAAGGTGATCGCGGCCTTGCGGTCCATGCCGGGCGTCTGCGCCGTGTTGCCGTCGAGCGAGCCGGCGGGCACCACGCGCACGCCGTCGTGCTTCCAGGCGGGGGACGAATCCGTGGGGGTGGGCATGCGTGTTCTCCGTGCGATGGGATGACCCTGTTGCGAAGAGGCGGCGGCGCGGGAGGCCCGCTTCGTGTACATTCGCGCCTCACAGTTATACGCAAGACATTGGTTGCTTGAGATCTCCTTCCTTCCCGCTGCGGTTCTCGCGCCGGGCTCGCTCGAAATCCCCCAGATCGTCTCTTGAGTGTCGCTGCCAGCGCACGGCATGTCGCCGCGCGCTTCTTTTGTTCTGACAGATAGGAAATCGTCCATGACGACGCAAACCGGTACCGTGAAGTGGTTCAACGAGAGCAAGGGCTACGGCTTCATTGCTCAAGACGCAGGCGGTGCCGACCTCTTCGCTCACTTCCGCGACATTCAGGGCACGGGCTTCAAGACGCTGGTCGAAAACCAGCGTGTCGAGTTCGAAGTCAAGCAAGGCGAAAAAGGCCTGCAGGCTGCGAACATCCGCACCCTCTGAACGGGCGCATGCCCATGGGCCTTCGGGCCCGACGAAACGCGGCTTCGGCCGCGTTTTTTTATGCGCCTGACCAGGGCCCGCGCCTTGCCACAGCGCGGCTGCCCGGCCGTGGCGATGGCCCCCGGGCGGTTTGCAAGGCCTGCGGCTGCGTCGGCGCACAAGCCGGGAGACTCGGCGCTACCATGATTCGAACCCCATGTCCCGAGCCAAGGAGCTGATGATGAGCGCGCTGTCCGCATTGACCAACCACCAGGTGCGGCTCGCCGCGCGGCCCGTGGGTGCACCCACGCGCGAGAACTGGCGCTTCACGACCGAGCCGGTGGGCGAGCCGGGCGAGGGCGAGGTGCTGGTGAAGTCGCTGTACCTCTCGCTCGACCCGGCGATGCGCGGCTGGATGAACGAAGGCCGCAGCTACATCGCACCGGTGGCCATCGACGACGTGATGCGCGCCGGCGGCGTGGGCGTGGTCATCGCCTCGCGCGACCCGGCGTTCGCCGAGGGCCAGCACGTGAGCGGGCAGCTCGGCATCCAGCAGTACCGCCGCTTCGATGCCCAGGAAGTCGCCAGCGGCGCGCTGCAGAAGATCGACCCCGCCAAGGGCACGCTCACGCAATGGCTGAACGTGCTGGGCATGCCGGGCATGACCGCCTACTTCGGCCTGCTGGACGTGGGACAGCCCAAGCCGGGCGACACCGTCGTCGTCTCGGGCGCGGCGGGCGCCGTCGGCCAGACCGTGGGCCAGCTCGCCAAGATTCGCGGCTGCCGCGCGGTGGGCATTGCCGGCGGCCCGGAGAAGTGCGACTGGGTGGTGCGCGAGCTGGGGTTCGACGCCTGCATCGACTACAAGGCCGGCAACGTGCGTGACGGCTTGAAGACCCATTGCCCCGACGGCGTGAACGTGTACTTCGACAACGTCGGCGGCGAGATCCTCGACACGGTGCTCACCCGCATCGCCCGCGGTGCACGCATCGTCATCTGCGGCGCCATCAGTCAGTACAACAACACCGCGCCGGTGGCCGGGCCGAAGAACTACCTGTCGCTGCTGGTGAACCGCGCGCGCATGGAAGGCATGGTGGTGTTCGACTATGCCGAGCGTTATGGCCAGGCCGTCGACGAGCTGGCGGGCCACCTCGCGGCCGGACGCATGACGAGCCGCGAGGACGTCGTCAAGGGCATCGAGACCTTTCCCGAGACGCTGATGCAGCTCTTCACCGGGCAGAACTTCGGCAAGCTGGTCCTGCAGGTGGCCGATTGACGCAGGCGCGGCACGCAAAGGCCGGCTGAGCCCGATGTGCGCCGCGGCACCGCCCTTGCACACCTCGGCCCCATGACCCAGAACCGCGCCCCCGGCGATCCGGCCAGCCCCGCCCTGGCGGCCTGGCAGGCGTTCGCCGATCTCGGCAACGACCTGTTCGTGCTGCTGGACGCGCGCTCGTGCATCCGCTGGGTGAATCCGACCTTCGAACGCGTGACCGGCTGGCCGCTGGCGCAGGCCGCCGGCCGCACGCTGCAGCAGCTGCTGGGCGCGCAGGTCGGCAGCGACAACGCATGGGCCGAGGTGGCGGCCCAGCTCGCGCCATTGCTGCAGGACGTTCCACCGCGCAGCGCCTTCGTGCACGACGGCGAGCTGCCCTGGCGCCGTGCGGACGGCCAGCTCGGCTGGTGCCGCCTGAGCGCCCGTCGGGTCGACGGCGGCATGGACGGCGCGGGCGATGCACCGGCGGTCGCGGTGTGCGTGCACGACTGCAGCGAACCCATCCGCCTGCGCGAACTGCTGGACATGACCCAGGAGTTCGGCCGCCTCGGTGTGTGGGAGCGCGAGATTCCCTCCGGCCGTGGGCGCTGGGACCCGCATGTGTTCCGCTTCTTCGGCTTCGACCCCGCCGAACATGCGCCCGACTTCGAGTTGGCGTCGCAGCGCATCCATCCCCAGGACCGCGACAGGCTGCGCTACCAGGCCTCCACCGTGCGCTGCGGCCAGTACGACAGCCACTTCCGCGTGGTGCTGCCCGATGGCCGCACCCGCCGCATCCATTCGCAGTGGCTGGTCAAGCCCGGCGCGGACGGCCGGCCGGCGCGTGCGATCGGCATCATGCTGGACGACACCGAGGTCTACGAGCTCGCGCATTCGTACAACGAGACCGCGGCGCAACTGCGCCTCGCGGTGGACCTGGGCGACATCGCCATCTGGCGCCACGACCTGCGCAACAACCGCCTCTTCTTCAACGACCGCGGCTTCCGCATGGTCGGCCTCGCCGCGCGCCCCGAGGGCCTGTCGCTGGAGGAAGTGCGCGACATGATCCACCCCGACGACCTGCGGGGCGTGCTCGAGGCCGCACGCGCCGGGCTCGAGACCACGCGCCCGGTCGACAACGCGGCGCGCTATCGCCACAGCGACGGCAGCTGGCGCGCCATCCAGATGCGGCGCATGGTGCGCCGGGCGGACGACGGCACGCCCCTCGAGTTCCTCGGCGTCGCCTTCGACATGACCGAGCAGCTGGAGGAAACCCGGCGGGTGCGCGAACTGGCGGCGCGCCTGGAGCTCACCACCCGCGCGGCGCGCCTGGGCCTGTTCAGCCGCGACCTCGCCAGCGGCCAGACCGAATGGAGCCCGCTGGTCTTCGAGATGCACGGCCTGCCGCCCGAGCAGGGGGCACCCCAGGACACCCACTGGCTCGAGCACATCGTGCATCCGCACGACCGCGAGGCCGTGGCCCGCGAGATGGAACGGCTGGCCGGGCCCGACCAGGAGGCCGAGCTCGACATCGACTTTCGCGTGCGCACGCCCGCCGGCGAGACACGCTGGCTGTGCGCCCGCGCACGGCGCACCCTGCTCAACGAGCGCGCCATGGTGATGGGCGTGATGATGGACGTGAGCGAGCAGGTGCAGACCGAGACCGCGCTGCGCAACGCCAACGCCCGCGCCGCGCTCGCCGCACGCAGCGCCGGCATCGGCATCTGGGAATGGAACCCGCGCACCGGCGAATCCACCTGGGACGACGCCATGTGGCAGTTGCGCGGGCGCGAGCCGCAGCCCCAGGCGCCGAGCACCGAGGAACGCTCGGCGATGACCCATCCTGACGATGCGGCCTATGCGCTCGAGCAGCTGCACCTCGCGATCAACGAACGCCGCACCCGCAACTACCAGTTCCGCGTGGTCTGGCCGGACGGCACCGTGCGCTGGCTGGCCTCGCGCACCAGCCCCGTGCGCGACGAGCGCGGGCGCATCGAGCGCTTCATCGGCGTTAACTGGGACGTGACCGACGCGGTCGAGGCCGAAGCGCAGCGGCGCGAGACGCTGATCGCCCAGCGCGACAGCCAGGCCAAGTCGCAGCTGCTCGCGCGCATGAGCCACGAGCTGCGCACGCCGCTGAACGCGGTACTCGGCTTCGCCCAGTTGCTGCGCCTGGACGACGGCACGGCCGCGCAGCGGCACGCCCAGGCCGAGCACATCCTCGCCGCCGGCGAGCACCTGCTCTCGCTCATCAACGACGTGCTGGACCTGAGCCGCCTCGAGACCGACCACACCGCCCTGGCGCTCGAGGCCGTGTCGCTGGACGATGCGGCGAGCCAGGCCATCGCGCTGGTCGCACCGCTCGCGCGCAGCCTGTCCGTGCGCATCGATCACCAGCCGGGTGGCGCACGCGTGCTCGCCCAGCCCACACGGCTGCGCCAGGTGCTGCTCAACCTTCTGTCCAACGCCATCAAGTACAACCGCCTCGGCGGCAGCGTGCAGCTGTCGAGCCGCATCGATGGCAAGCAGGTGCGGCTGCAGGTGCGCGACACCGGCCGGGGCCTGAGCGCCGAGCAGGTCGGCCACCTGTTCGAGCCCTTCAACCGCCTGGGCATCGAGCGCGAGGGCATCGAGGGCACCGGCATCGGCCTGTCCATCGTCAAGAGCCTGCTCGAGCGCATGGGCGGGCACATCGAGGTGCGCAGCGAGGCGGGCGCCGGCAGCGAATTCACCGTGGTGCTCTCGCGCGCGGGCGCCGCGGCGCCGCTGCCCGCACCGGCCACGACGGCGCCCGAACCGCCGACGCGGCTGCCGGCGGGCACGCCGCGCAGCGCCCGGCTGCTCTACATCGAGGACAACGCGCTCAACGTGCTGCTGGTCGAGGAGCTGATGGCCACCTGCCGCGGCCTGTCGGTGCGCAGCGAGCCCGACGGCACCCGCGGCGTGGCCCGCGCCCAGACCATGCAGCCCGACCTGGTGCTCGTGGACATGCAGCTGCCCGACTTCGACGGCCTGGAGGTGCTGCGGCGGCTGCGCGCCGATTCGCTCACGGCCGCCATTCCCTGCATCGCGCTGTCGGCGAACGCGATGCCGGCCGACATCGAGCGCGCCAAGGCGGCGGGCTTCGACGACTACATCACCAAGCCCATCGATTTCGCGGTGCTGGTCAAGACCATCGACGACGTGCTGGCCGCCCATGGCGACCGCGCGTCGCGCTGACGCCCGACCCGCACCATGACCGACGACGCGACGCGCGCCCCGGCCTCCCCGCCCCTGCGACGCCGCCGCCTGCCGCTGCTGCTGGGCGCGCTCGCGCTGCTGGCGCTGCTGGCTGCCGCCTGGTGGGCCCAGCGCCCGAGCGAGGTGAACGCGCTGCTGCCGCCGCACGGCCCGCTGGAGCGCACGCTGCAGTTCACTGCGCGGGTCGAGACGCCGGCGCGCGTGGAACTCGGCGCCACCCTCACCGGCCGGGTGCACGCCGTGGCGGTTCGGGAAGGCGATCGTTTCGCCGCCGGGGAGGCGCTGGTGCAGCTCGAAGACGACGAACTGCGTGCCGCCGTGGCGCAGGCGCAGGCCGCGCTCGCCCAGGCGCGCGCGGACTTGGCCGCGCAGGCGGCGGTGGCGCGGCCTTCGGCGAACGCGGCGCTGTCGCAGGCCGAGGCGAATGCGGCCGCCGCCGCGCGGGAACTCGCCCGCAGCCGCGAGCTGCTGGCCCAGGGATTCGTCAGCCAGGCGCGTGTCGACGATGCGCTGCGGGCCCAGGCGGTGGCGCAGGCGCAGGTGGATGCGGCGCGCGCCGAAGCGCTGGCCAACCGCGCGGGCGGTGTCCAGGCCGAAGCCGCCACGGCCCGGGTGCAGGCTGCGACCGCCGCCGCCGAAGCCGCGGCCGCCCGCCTCGACCAGGCCACCTTGCGCGCGCCTGCGCCCGGCCGGGTGCTGGTGCGCAGCGTCGAACCCGGGCAGATCGTGCAACCGGGGCGCGCGCTGCTCAGCGTGGCGGTGGACGGCCCGCGCGAGCTCGTCGCCCCGGTGGACGAACGCTTTCTCTCGACCCTCGCCGTGGGCCAGGCGGCGCGGGTGGTGGCCGATGCCTACCCGGCGCAGCCCTTCGCCGCCACCGTCACGCGGCTCGCGCCCTCGGTGGATGCGCAGCGCGGCGCGGTCGAGGTACACCTGCGCCCGGGGTCCGACGCGCCGGACTTCCTGCGCGAGAACATGACGCTGTCGGTGGAGGTGGTGACCGGCGAACGCGCCCACGCTCGGCTGCTGCCGCTCGCGGCGCTGCGCGGCGAGGTGCCAGCGGATGCACACACCGCCCAGGTGCTGGTGGTCGAGGACGGGCGCGCGGCGCTGCGCGAGGTGCAGCTCGGTCTGCGCACGCTGGACCAGGTCGAACTCGCGGGCGGGCTGGCCGAGGGCGAACTCGTGCTGCTTGATCCCTCAATCGCACCGGGGCAGCGCGTGAAGCCGCGGCGCATCGACCTGCAGCAGGCGCTGGGCGGCGGGCGCGGGCGTACCAGCCGCGACAGCATGGCGCCCGTCATGAACGCCGCGGGGCGCTGAATGCGCGGCCCGCTCGCCGGCATCGCAGGCCTCGGCTTCGAGCTGCGGGTGGCCGTGCGCTTTCTGCGCGAAGGCCGTTTCCAGACGGTGCTCATCATCTTCGGCGTGGCCGCGGGCGTGGCGGTGGTCGCCTACATCGCCGCGCTGATCGAGGGCCTGCAGCAGAACACGCTGGAGAAGACGCTGGGCGCGCAGGCGCATGTGAGCCTGCAGCCGCGCGAGGAACAGGTGAGCGCGCCGCCGCGGCCGGCCGACGCGCCGCTGATCGCTGCCGACGTGCAGCCGCGTGCGCAGCGCCTGCGCTCCATCGCCAACTGGCAGGCCGTGGCCGCGGTGCTCGAGCGCACGCCGGGCATCGATGCCGTCTCGCCGATGGTCTCGGGCGCGGCGCTGGCGCAGCGCGCCGAGGCGACCCGCTCGGTGGCGGTGAGCGGCGTGGAGATCGACCGCTACGACCGCATCGTGAAGCTGCACGAGAAGCTCGTCGCCGGCCCGCTGCGGCTGCAGCCGGGCGAGGCCATCGTCGGCAGCACGCTGGCCGAGGACCTCGGCCTGCGCCTGGGCGACCGGCTCACGCTCATCACCGGCGCACGCCAGAGCACGCTGCGGGTGTCGGCGCTGGTCGACCTCGGCATCCGCGACCTGAACCGGCGCACCGTCATCGTGCCGCTGCGCGAGGCGCAAAGCCTGCTCGACCTCGCCGGCGGCGCCACCCACCTCGACCTGCGGGTGGACGATGTGTGGGCCGCGCAGCGCATCGCCGAGCGGCTGGCGCACCAGTTCCCCTACAAGATCGAAAGCTGGCAGCAGAGCAATGCGCAGCTCGTCTCGGCGCTGAACGCACAAAGCATCAGCACCACGCTGATCCGTGGCGTGGTGGTGCTGGTGGTGGTGCTGGGCATCGCCAGCGTGCTGGTGGTGTCGGTGGTGCAGAAGCAGCACGAGATCGGCATCCTGCGCGCCATGGGCGCCACGCGCGGCCAGGTGATGCGCGTGTTCCTGGTGCAGGGCACGCTGGTCGGCGCCTTGGGCTCGGTCGCCGGGCTGGCGCTGGCCGTGCTGATGATCTGGCTCTTCACCCATTTCGTGCGCGGCTCCGACGGGTTGCCGCTGTTCGCGATCAGCCTGCCGCCCGGCGTGGCGCTGCGCAGCGCGCTGATCGCGCTGGCCGCCGGCATGCTCGCCGCCATCGCGCCGGCACGCCGCGCGGCGCGCATGGACCCGGCGCAGGCCATCCGCCTGTGAATACGCCGGTGGCCGCTCACGCGCCGCTTGCCGTCCTCTCGGGCGTGCACAAGGTCTTCAATGTCGGATTGCCCAACGAACTCGAGGTGTTGCACGGCATCGAACTCGAGATCGGCCGCGGCGAATTCGCGGCGCTGATCGGCCCCTCGGGCTCGGGCAAGAGCACGCTGCTGAACCTGCTCGGCCTGCTGGACCGGCCGACGCGCGGGCGTTATGTGCTGGCGGGCACGGCGGTGGAAGCGCTGGACGACACGGCGCTCACGCTGATGCGCCGCACGACGCTCGGCTTCGTCTTCCAGTTCCACCACCTGTTGCCGGCCTTCAGCGCGCTGGAGAACGTCACGCTGCCGGCGCTGCTGCGCGAGGGCCGTGTGAGCCGCGCGGCCGAGGAACGCGCCCGCGAGCTCCTCGACGCAGTGGGCCTGGCCGATGCCATGCACCGGCGACCCGGCCAGCTCTCCGGCGGCATGCAGCAACGCGTGGCCATCGCCCGGGCACTGGCGCCCTCACCCGCCCTGGTGCTGGCCGACGAGCCGACGGGCAACCTCGACACCGCGTCGTCCGACGAGGTGTTCGGGCTGCTGCGGCGCATGCATGCCGACATGGGCACGTCCTTCATCGTCGTCACCCACGACCCGCGGCTCGCGGCGCGCTGCGACCGGGTGATCGAGCTGGTGGATGGACGGGTGGCGAGGGATGAGGGGCAGCGGCCGCGGACATAGGCCCTCACCCCCCGCCCCCTCCCGCGAGCGGGAGAGGGAGCCGTCCCGGTTGACGCGACGCGCGGCCGGGCCTTCCTCCCTCTCCCCCTCTGGGGGAGAGGGCTGGGGTGAGGGGCCGCCGCGGCAACGCCCCTCGACAGGCACCTACACAACAGCACCCGGCACCTTGACCTCCCCCACCACCCGCGTCACCTCCCGCATCGTCACGAACTCCTCCGCGGCCGTCGGATGGATGCCGATCGTGGCGTCGAACACCGCCTTGGTCGCACCCGCCTTCATCGCCACCGCGAAACCCTGCACCAGCTCGCCCGCGTCATGGCCCACCATGTGCAAGCCCACCACCCGGTCGCTGGCATCGTCGACCACGAGCTTCATGAAGGTGCGCTCGGTGCTGCCCGACAAGGTGTGGCGCAGCGGCTTGAACTCGCTGCAGTACACCCGCACCCGGCCGTAGCGCTCGATGGCCTGCAGTTCGCTCCAGCCCACCGTGCCGACCGTGGGCGTGGTGAATACCGCCGTCGGGATGAACTCGTAGTCCATGCGCCGCCGTCCTTCGCCGAAGAGCTGGTCCACCACCACCATGGCCTCGGCGAGCGCCACCGGCGTGAGCTGCACATGGTCGGTGACGTCCCCGATGGCGAGGATGGACGGCACATTGCTGCGGTAGTCGTCGTCGACCAGGATCTCGCCACGGTCACCCAGCGCCACCCCCAGTTGCGCCAGGCCCAACCCGTCGGTGTTCGGCCGGCGGCCGGTGGCGGCGAGCAGCGTGTCCACCGCCAGGGTGCTGTGGTCCGACAGCGTGAGCAGCAGCCCGCCGGGACCGCGCTCCACGCGCTGCACTTCGGTGGACAGGCGCAGCGACACGCCCTTCTTCGCCACCTCGCGCTCGAGAAAGCCGGCCACATCGGCATCGAAGCCGCGCAGCACCTGCGGGCCGCGCACGATCTGCGTCACCTGTGCGCCCAGGCCCTGGAAGATCGAGGCCATCTCGCAGGCGATGTAGCCCGCGCCCACCACCGCGAAACGCTCGGGAAACTCGGGCAGGTCGAACACCGCGTCCGACACGATGGCGTGCTCGCCGCCGGGCACGGGCGCCAGCGTCGGCCGCCCGCCGGTGGCGATGAGGATGTGCGCCGCCTGCACACGCTGCGGTCCGTCCGCCAGGTCGACCACCGCCTCGGTGGGCGACACCAGCCGCGCATGCCCGCGCAGGAGCTGCGCGCCGGCATTCACCAGCAGCCGTTCGTACACACCGTTGAGCCGCTCGATCTCAGCCGCACGCCGCGCCTTCAGCAGAGGCCAGTCGAGCACGGGCGCTTGCCCCTCCACCCAGCCGAAGCCCGCGGCTTCGGCAAAGGCATCCGGGTACTGCGAGGCATAGCTGTAGAGCTTCTTCGGGATGCAGCCGACGTTCACGCAGGTGCCGCCCAGCGCGCCCATTTCGGCCACCGCCACGCGGGCGCCGCGCTGCGCGGCCATGCGCGCAGCGCGCACACCGCCGCTGCCGGCTCCGATCACGAATAGATCGACCTCGATGGGCGACATGGGCTCTTCCTGAAGTGATGGCGAGCCTCATGCTGCCAGCGAACCGCGTGCAGCGCGCCCGCGCGCGCCGGCGGCCCTTCGCGGCGCTCGGGTGCACGCGACGCGGGCGACAATCGCCGCCCCGCGACCGCCCCCGTCCACCCGCCTGCCATGGCACTCAAAGCCACCATCCACAAGGCCACGCTGCAGATCGCCGACATGGACCGCGCGCTCTACGTCGACCATGCGGTCACGCTCGCGCGGCATCCGTCGGAAACCGACGAGCGCATGATGATCCGGCTGCTGGCCTTCGCGCTCGAAGTGCCGGCGGACGACGGTGCCGGGCGCCTGGACTTCGCCAAGGACTTGTGGGACGTGGACGAGCCGGCGCTCTGGCACAAGGACCTGACCGGGCGCATCCTGCACTGGATCGACGTCGGCCAGCCCGACGACAAGCGCCTGGCCAAGGCGTCGCCACGCTGCGAGCGCCTGAGCGTCTACGCCTTCGCCGGCAGCACGCCGGTGTGGTGGAGCGGCCTGGCGCACAAGCTCGCGCGGCTGCGCAATGTCGAGGTCTGGCAGATCGCCGCGGCACAAAGCCAGGCGCTGGCGGCGCTGGCCGCGCGCACCATGCAGCTGCAGGTGACGGTGCAGGACGGCACGGTGTGGGTCGCCGACGCGCAGACCTCGGTGGAGATCACGCCGCAGCGCCTGCTCGAGCGGCAGGACATGCCGCGGTAATGCGCGACCGGGAGAATCACCGCATGACCCGCCCCCTGCTCAGCCTCGTCGCCGCCGTCGCCACCGATGGCGGCATCGGCCGCGGCAACGCCCTGCTGTGGCACGAACCCGAGGACCAGAAGCACTTTCGCCGCGTCACGCTCGGCAGCCCGGTGCTCATGGGCCGCAATACCTGGGACTCGCTGCCCGAACGCTTCCGCCCGCTGCCCGGGCGGCGCAATGTGGTGCTCACACGCAATGCTGGCTGGCAGGCCGCGGGCGCCGAGCGCGCCGGCTCGCTGGCCGAGGCGTTGCGACTGCTGGGCGTCGTGCCCAAGGCCTTCGTCATCGGCGGTGCGCAGCTCTATGCCGAGGCGCTGCCGCTGGCCGACGAACTGGTGCTCACCGAGATCGACGCCCGCTTCGACGGCGCCGACGCCTTCTTTCCCGCCTGGCCCCGGGCGGAATTCGACGAAGTGGCGAGCGACGCGCACACCAGCGCCGACGGCACGGCCTACCGCTTCGTCACCTACCGGCGCCGCACGCCCGTGGCATGACCGCCCCCCGACCGCCGCGCGGCACGGTGCGCGAGGTGCTGTGGGCGTTTCTGCGCCTGGGCCTCACGTCCTTCGGCGGGCCCATGGCGCACCTGGGCTACTTCCGCACCGAGTTCGTCGAACGCCGCCGCTGGCTGGATGAGCGCGGCTATGCCGAGCTGGTGGCCTTGTGCCAGTTCCTGCCCGGACCGGCGAGCAGCCAGGTGGGCATCGCGCTCGGGCTCGCACGCGCCGGCTGGGCCGGTGCGCTCGCGGCATGGGCGGCCTTCACCCTGCCCTCGGCGGCCGCGCTGATCGTGTTCGCCCACGGCATGGCGCAGCACCGGGCGCTGGCCGACTCGGGCCTGGTGCACGGGCTCAAGATCGTCGCCGTCGCCGTGGTGGCGCAGGCGGTGTGGGGCATGGCGCGCAGCCTCTGCCCGGACCGGCCGCGCGCCGGTCTGGCCGTGACGGCGGCGCTGTTCACGCTGGTGCTGCCCACGGCGGTCGGCCAGGTGGCGGCCATCGTCGCCTGCGGCTTGATCGGCTGGTGGCGGCTGCCGCGGCGCGCGCTGCCCGGCGCTGCCACGCCGCTGGCCGAGGGCCTGTCGCGGCGCGCCGGCGTGGCCGCGTTGGCGTTGTTCGCCGCGCTGCTGCTCGGCCTGCCGCTGCTGGCCGCGGCCAGCGGCTCGATGATGTGGCCGCTGATCGACGGCTTCTACCGAGCGGGCGCCCTGGTCTTCGGCGGCGGCCACGTCGTGCTGCCGCTGCTGCAGGCCGTGGTGGTTCCCGCCGGCGCGGTGAGCGAGGCCGACTTCCTCGCCGGCTACGGTGCGGCGCAGGCGGTGCCGGGGCCGCTGTTCAGCTTCGCCGCCTACCTCGGCGCGGTGATGACGGCGCCCTGGGGCGGCTGGGGCGGCGGCCTGCTGTTCCTCGTGGTGATCTACCTGCCGGCCTTTCTGCTGGTGGCCGGCGCCCTGCCCTTCTGGGATGCGCTGCGGCAGCGCGCCGGGGTGCAGGCCGCTCTGGCCGGCGTCAATGCGGGCGTGGTCGGCCTGCTGCTGTCGGCGCTCTACGACCCGGTGTGGACCGGAGCCATCCATTCGCGCACCGATTTCTGCCTGGCGCTGGCGGCCTTCGGGCTGCTGGCGGTGGCGCGCCTGCCGCCGCTGTGGGTGGTGGCCGCGACCGCCGCGGGCGGCGCCTGGCTGGCGGGCTGAGCCGGGCTCAGTCGTCCAGGCCGAGTTCCTGGATCTTGCGGGTGATGGTGTTGCGCCCGATGCCCAGCTTCTGCGCCGCCTCGATGCGGCGCCCTCGGGTCACCTCGAGCGCGCTGCGGATGAGCTGGGCCTCGAACTGGCGGCTGAGCCGGTCCCACACATCGGGCACGCCGCGCAGCAGCAGCGTGTGCGACTCGCTCGCCAGGTCGGCCAGCCAGGATGCCGGCGCGACGTCGGCTTCAAGGGAAGCGATGTCGGTGGCGGTGCCAACCTGTGCAGGCTCGGGCGTGCCGTCCGGCTCGCCGGGCGCGGACGCCTCGGCCAGCGCCGGCCGGGGTGCAACCGGCGCCAGCAACTCGGGCGGCAGGTCCTTGGCCTCGATCACCTGCGCCGGCGCCATCACCGTCAGCCAGTGGCAGATGTTCTCCAGCTGGCGCACGTTGCCGGGGAAGTCGAAGGCGACCAGGCGCTGCAGCGCGGTCTCGGCGATGCGCTTGGGCTCGACGCCCAGTTCTCGCGCGCTCTTCTGCAGGAAGAAGCGAGTGAGCGCCGGCACGTCCTCACGCCGCTCGCGCAGCGCCGGCAGGCGCAGGCGGATGACGTTCAAGCGATGGAACAGGTCTTCTCGAAAGCCGCCCTGCCGCACCCGGTCCTCGAGGTTCTGGTGCGTGGCGGCGATCACGCGCACATTGGCCTTCATCGGGCTGTGACCGCCGACGCGGTAGAACTGCCCATCGCTCAGCACGCGCAGCAGCCGCGTCTGCAGGTCGAAAGGCATGTCGCCGATCTCGTCGAGGAACAGCGTGCCGCCGTCGGCCTGCTCGAAACGCCCGCGCCGCATGGCCTGCGCGCCGGTGAACGCACCGCGCTCATGGCCGAAGAGCTCGCTCTCCAGCAGGTCCTTGGGAATGGCCGCGGTGTTGATGGCGACGAAGGGCCCGCTCGCGCGCGGGCTGTGCTTGTGCAGCGCCTGGGCGACGAGTTCCTTGCCCGAGCCCGACTCGCCGGTGATCAGCACCGTCACCACGCTCTGGCTGAGCCGCCCGATGGCGCGGAACACGTCCTGCATGGCCGGCGCCTGGCCCAGCATCTCGGGCATCTGCGCGGGCGAGACATCGCCCACCGCCTCGCGCATGCTTTCGTCCAGCGCACGGCGGATGAGCTCGACCGCGCGGGTCACGTCGAAGGGCTTGGGCAGGTACTCGAAGGCACCGCCCTGGAAGGCACTGACGGCGCTGTCCAGGTCGGAGTAGGCGGTCATGATGATGACCGGCAGGCCCGGGTGGCGCTGCTTGACCTGCGTGAGCAGATCGATGCCCGAGCCACCGGGCATGCGGATGTCGGACACCAGCACCTGCGGCGACTCGTGCTCGAGCGCGGCCAGCACCTCGCGCGGGTTGGCGAAGCTGCGCACCTCGAGGTCCTCGCGCGCCAGCGCCTTCTCCAGCACGAAGCGGATGGCGTGGTCGTCGTCGGCGATCCAGATGGGTTTCATGCCCTGGGTTCGGTTGCGCGCCCGGAACGGCTCAGCTTCTCAGGGCAGCGGAATCATGATCTTGAACACCGTCCGGCCCGCGCTGCTGTCGCAGTCGATCGTGCCGTGGTGCTGCTGCACGAAGGTCTGCGCCAGCGTGAGTCCGAGGCCGGATCCACCGTCGCGGCCCGACACCAGCGGGTAGAAGATGCGATCGCGCAGGGACTCGGGAACGCCCGGGCCGTTGTCCTCGATATGCAATTCCAATGCCAGACGATAGCGCTGCTTGCCGATGGTGACCTGGCGCGCCACGCGTGTGCGCAGCACG
The DNA here is from genome assembly GCA_044506225.1 of Rubrivivax sp. Lineage (GTDB taxonomy): Bacteria > Pseudomonadota > Gammaproteobacteria > Burkholderiales > Burkholderiaceae_C > JAKFDI01. Next base: position 17,378 of record JBIQKU010000057.1, read on the forward strand.
ATGGCGGCGTCACCGGCGGTGATGCGTTCGGCCAGCGCCTGCGCCGCGTTATGCGCGATGTTGAGCACCGCCTGGATGAGCTGCTCGCGGTCGCCGCGGAACTCGGGCAGCGAGGTGTCGTAGTCGCGCAGCACCCGCAGTCCGCGCGGGAACTCGGCGAGGATGAGCGAGCGCACGCGCTCGCACACCTCGTGGATGTTCACGTCGCCCACCACATGCGGGCGGCGGTGCGGTGCGAGCAGGCGGTCCACCAGCGACTGCAGCCGGTCGGCTTCGTTGATGATGACCTGGGTGTACTCGGCCAGGCCGCGCGACTCGAGCTCCATCTCCAGCAACTGCGCCGCACCGCGGATGCCGCCCAGCGGGTTCTTGATCTCATGCGCCAGGTTGCGGATGAGTTCCTTGTTGGCCTGTGCCTGGTCGAGCGCGCGCTCCTCGCGGTCCTGGCGGGCCTGCTGCTCGATCTCGATCAGCTCGATCACCACCTGGCCACTGCCTTCCATCTGGTTGACGATGGCATGCACCGCGACCGGCTCGCCCTGCGGGCGGCGCAGCTGCGCGTCGAGGCGGCTGGTGGCGAAATCGTTGCGCAGCACGGCGGCCACCGTCTCGCGCAGCGGCTGCGCGTCGACCAGCCAGTCGAACAGCGTGCCGCGCAGCACGCTCCGCCGCGACAGGCCCAGCACCTGCTCGAAGGCGGCGTTCGCGAAGAGGAAGCGCCCATCGGCCCGCACCACGGCCACCAGCGTGGCCAGATGGTCCAGCGCCGCGAAGCCCCGCGCCTCGCCGCCGGCGCCCGCGGGCGAGGCGTCGGGCGGCCGGGCGGCGCTCACTGACTGGCCGCGGGCAGCTTGGCCAGCTCGCGCTTGATGGCGGCCACGTCGGCTTCCTTCCGCTCGATGCCGGCCTTCATCTCGGCCACGCGGTCCAGGTACTTCTGGTAGTTGCGCTCGTTGCCCTGGCGCTCGGGTTCGCCGTCGTTGTATTCACGGCGCATGTCGGCGAGCTGGCTCTCGGCGCGGCGCAGCTCGCCTTCGAGGATGCGGCGGGCGTCGCTGTCGCGTGCGCGCTGCTCGGTCGCCGAGACACGCGAATCGGCCGGGCGCGCCGCCGGTGGTTTCGCAGGCTCGGCCTCGGCACGCGCACGCGGCGACTGCACGATGGTGATGGGCGCGCCTTCGATGGTGCGGCAGCCCTTGTCCTGCGCCTCCTTGGGCGACAGCGCATCGGTGTACATCACCGGATTGCCCGGGCAGCGGTAGACGGTCTTCGAGCCCTGTGCCGCCACCGGCGCGGCGATTCCGCCCAGCAGCAGCGCCGCGGCCGTGGGCACGGCCAGCCGGCAGGCCGAAATCACTCGCTTCATCAGGATGCTCCTTGGATCTTCACCAGCCGCGCAGACACACGACGCCGGCATTGTGAAGCATGCCCTTTGTGCGCCTGTGCGGACGGCCCCCGCACCGCGCGCGCGCAGCCGGCATGAAAAAGGGACGGCATTGGCCGTCCCGTTCGGTGACCACGGAACCAAAAGGGGACGGCATTGGCCGTCACCCTTCGGTGACTACGGAACCAAAAAGGGACGGCATTGGCCGTCCCTTCTTCGGAGCACGGAACTTCCGGCCGCTCAGAGCGTGTAGTACATGTCGAACTCCACCGGGTGCGCCGCCATGCGGTAGCGCTGCACCTCGCCCATCTTGAGTTCGATGTAGGCATCGAGGTAGGTGTCGGTGAACACGCCGCCCTTGGTGAGGAAGGCGCGGTCGCGGTCGAGGTACTCGAGCGCCTGCTCCAGGCTGTGGCAGACGGTGGGGATCTTCGCGTCTTCCTCGGGCGGCAGGTGGTACAGGTCCTTGGTGGCGGCTTCGCCCGGATGGATCTTGTTCTCCACGCCGTCGAGACCCGCCATCAGCATGGCGGCAAAACCCAGGTAGGGGTTCATCAGCGGATCGGGAAAGCGAGCCTCCACACGCCGGCCCTTGGGGTTGGCCACATGCGGGATGCGGATGGACGCCGAGCGGTTCTTGCTCGAGTAGGCGAGCTTCACCGGCGCCTCGAAACCGGGCACCAGGCGCTTGTAGCTGTTGGTGCCGGGGTTGGTGATGGCGTTGAGCG
>JBIQKU010000283.1:0-2830 GCA_044506225.1 Rubrivivax sp.
GCGCCGTGGCTGGGCCACCTGATGGTGTCGCGCCAGGAAACCGCGCGCCCGCTGCTGACGCCGGGGGAAGTCATGCAGCTTCCGCCCGACGAGGCCGTGGTGATGGTGTCCAGCGTGGCGCCGATCAAGGCGAAGAAGCTGCGCTACTACGCGGACGCCAATTTCAAGCGTCGCGTGCTGCCACCGCCCGCGCTGGCGGGCGGGCAGTACGCCGACGCGCCGCCATTGCGGCCCGACGACTGGAGCGGGTTGGCGATTCCCTCCGTGCCCACCGCACCGGCCGCGGCCTTCGCTGATGGCCTGGGTTCCGCCGATGACGGCGGCCCACGCCGTCAGCCCGAACTCTCCGAAACCGTCGCCTACGACCCCGAGCTGGCCGCGCCTGCGGCCGACCTTGGGCTGCTCGATGACGACGACGACCTGCCGCTCCCCCTTCCGCGCCAGCTTGATCCAGCCATGCAGCGCACGGCCCGGCTGGCTTTCCTCGACCCCAACGACGGAATCGAGCTATGAGCCACTATCGCCTCAACCTGTTCATCCAGCCGGAGCACGCCAAGCGGCTCGATGAGCTGGCCGCCAAGAAAGGCGTGTCCAAGTCGTCCATCGTCGCGGCGGCGCTCGCATCGTGGCTGTCGCCCGATGCCGCCGACCAGCGCGAGGCGGCCATTGCCAAGCGGCTTGATCGCCTGTCGCGGCAGGCCGAACGCATGGAGCGCGACCAGAACATTGCCATCGAAACGCTGGCGCTGTTCATCCGCTACTACCTGACCGTGAGCACGCCGGTTCCCGAGGCGCACCAAGACGCGGCACGCGCGCAGGGCAAAGCGCGCTTCGAGCAGTTCACCGCGCAGCTTGGCCGCCACCTGCTGCGGGGCCGCAGCCTGGTGCGCGACGTGGTGGAGGAACTGCATCCCGACCTGATGCGAATGGAAGACGCGGCGGCAGCCGCGCAAGCGCAGGAGCGTGCGTCATGAGCGCCGTTCCGCAGTCCATGAGTGCCACGTCGCTCGACCGCCGCATCCAGATGCTGCGCACGGCGATGGGGCCACTGATCGCCGCCGCGCTCGAAGACCCGGACGTGGTGGAGGTGATGCTGAATCCCGATCGCACCCTTTGGGTGGATCGGCTTTCCAGTGGACGCGCGCCGATGGGCGTGGAACTGCCCGAGGCGGACGGCGAGCGAATCATCCGCCTGGTCGCTGCCCACGTTGGCGCAGAAGTCCATCGCGGCCAGCCGCTGATGTCCGCCGAGTTGCCCGAAACGGGCGAACGCTTTGAGGGCATCTTGCCGCCGGCAGCGCCGGGGCCGGCCTTCGCGCTGCGCAAGCGCGCCATCGGCGTTATTCCTCTGGAGCGGTACGTCATCGACAGGATGATGACCAGCGCGCAAGCGGGCTTTCTCGTTCGCGCCGTGCGCGAGCGCCAGAACGTGCTGATCGCCGGCGCCACCAGCAGCGGCAAGACCACGCTCGCCAATGCTTTGCTCGCCGAAATCGCCGCCACTGGCGACCGCGTGCTGGTGCTCGAAGACACGGTGGAGCTGCAATGCGCGGCCCGCGACCACGTTCCCCTGCGCACCCGCGCAGGCGTGGTGTCGATGACCGAGCTGGTGCGCTCGTCCATGCGCCTGCGGCCTGATCGCGTCGTCGTCGGCGAGGTGCGCGGCGCCGAGGCACTGGATCTCATCAAGGTGTGGGGCACAGGCCATCCGGGCGGCATCGCCACGATCCATGCCGGCTCCGCGCTCGGCGCTCTGCTGCGCCTGGAGCAACTGATTCTCGAAGTGGCGGTGAATCCGCCCCGTGCGCTGATCGCCGAGGCGGTCAACGTGGTGATCCACATCGCCGGACGCGGGCGCAAGCGCCGCATCGAGAGCATCGCCCGCGTCGTCGGCTTCGACGGCGTGGGCTACCAACTGGCGGACGCGCTGGAAACGCCGTTTCCCGAGCTGCCGCCACGTCCCGATGCCGCACCCGCTGCGGCGACTTCCCCATCCCCTGACTCACTTGGAGAACTGCCATGACGCAGATGACCATTCCTGCTTTCCGTTTTTCTGCAAATCCGGCTTTGCGTCTTGCACGGCTGCGCTGCCTGGCCCGCCCTGCGGGGCAAGGGCTGCTGCTGGCCGCGCTGCTGTTGTTCCTGGCCGGAACCGCGCAGGCCGCCGGTTCCTCGATGCCGTGGGAAGGCCCGCTGCAATCCATCCTCGAATCCATCCAGGGGCCGGTGGCGCGCATCGTCGCGGTCATCATCATCATCGCCACGGGCCTCGCGCTCGCGTTCGGCGACACGTCCGGCGGATTCCGCAAGCTGATCCAGATCGTCTTCGGTCTGTCCATCGCGTTCGCCGCTTCGAGCTTCTTCCTGTCGTTCTTCAGCTTCTCCGGCGGGGCGGTCGTATGAGTGCCCCGGACACCTTCGCGGACGGCTTCGAGGTGCCGCTGCATCGCTCGCTGACCGAGCCGATTCTGCTGGGCGGTGCGCCGCGCACCGTGGCGATCGCCAACGGCACGCTGGCTGCCGCTGTCGGCCTGGGCCTGCAACTGTGGATTCCCGGCGTGGTGCTCTGGATCGTCGGCCATTCGCTGGCGGTGTGGGGCGCGCGCGTCGATCCGCAGTTCATGCAGGTCTTCGCCCGGCACATCAAGCACCGCCCGCTGCTGGACGTGTGAGGGGAGGACGCCGCGATGCTGAACCTCGCCGAATACCGCCAGCGCCCGGCCTTGCTTGCCGACTGGCTGCCCTGGGCCGGGCTGGTCGCACCGGGCGTCGTCTTGAACAAGGACGGCAGTTTCCAGCGCACGGCCCGGTTTCGCGGGCCTGACCTCGA
>JBIQKU010000284.1:0-2803 GCA_044506225.1 Rubrivivax sp.
AGATCGTGGGCAGCGTGCAGCGCGTGACCGACATCATCGGCGAGATCACCGCCGCCGCCGAGGAGCAGAGCGACGGCATCGGCCAGATCAACACCGCCGTCGTGCAGCTCGACCAGATGACGCAGCAGAACGCCGCGCTGGTCGAACAAAGCGCCGCCGCCGCCGTGAGCCTGAAGGACCAGGCCGGCCAGCTGTCGCAGCTGGTGAGCAGCTTCTCACTCGACGAAAAGGCGCACGGCTGACCCTGTCGCCCCGCCACTGCCCGGAGACGAACCATGAACAAGATCTCGTTCTACCGTCAGGTTCTGTTGTGCTTCGGCGTGCCCGCGCTGCTGTTCGTCGCCGCGCTGGCGGCGACCGGCTGGGGCCTGTGGAGCACGCAGCGCGACTTCAGGCAGCTCGCGGGCCAGGAGCAGGCCATCGCGACCATGTTCCATGAGCTGCATGCGCAGACGCTGCGCAACAACCAGGCGCTGCGCGACCTGGCGCTGGACCCCTCGAACCAGGAGCAGCGCGAGGCGCTGACCGCGGCCCGCCGCGACCTCGCGGCCTCGATGGAAAAGGGCTCGGCGCTGGCCGCGCACACCACCTTCGAGGCGCCGCTCGCGAAGATCGCCGAGCGGCTGGCCGCGCACCTGGCGATCCACGACAAGATCGTCACGCAGGTGCGCGACAGCCCGGGCGAGGTGATCCTCACCATCGTCGACGAAGAGACACCCTCCTGGGCGACGCTGCGCAGCGAGCTGTTCGCGCAGATCGAATCGGCGCGGCAGCGTTCGGCCGCGGGGCTGGCGCGCGCCGAAGACAGCGCTGCCGCCGCCATGCTGCTGGCCGGCATGCTGGCCGCCCTGGCGCTGGCTGCCTGCGGCGGGCTGAGCGTGGTCATCTTCCGCACGCTCAAGCGGGAACTGGGCGGCGAGCCGGCCCAGGCCCGCGAGGCGCTGCAGCGCGTGGCCAACGGCGACCTGCAGCACGACCTGCGCATCGACGCCGCCGCCAGCCACAGCCTGATGGCCAGCATCCAGGCGATGCAGGTATCGCTGCGCCGCATGGTGGCCGACCTGCGCGGCTCCACCGAGAGCATCGGCACTGCGAGCCGGGAGATCGCGAGCGGCAACGAGAACCTGTCGTCGCGCACCGAGCAGACGGCGGCCAACCTGCAGCAGGCGGCCGCCTCCATGGACCAGCTCACCGGCACCGTTCGGCACAGCGCCGACTCCGCCCGCCAGGCCAATCAGCTCGCCTCCAACGCCGCCAACGTGGCCGCGCGCGGCGGCGAGGTGGTGTCGCAGGTGGTCGCCACCATGGACGACATCAACGCGAGCTCCAAGAAGATCGCCGACATCATCGGCGTGATCGACGGCATCGCCTTCCAGACCAACATCCTCGCGCTCAACGCCGCGGTCGAAGCCGCACGTGCCGGCGAGCAGGGCCGCGGCTTCGCGGTGGTGGCCAGCGAAGTGCGCAGCCTCGCCCAGCGCTCGGCCCAGGCCGCCAAGGAGATCAAGGGTCTGATCGGCGACAGCGTCGAGAAGGTCGAAGGCGGCGCGCGACTCGTGGCCGATGCAGGCACGACGATGCAGGAGATCGTCTCGAGCGTGCAGCGTGTGACCGACATCATCGGCGAGATCACCGCGGCCGCCGGCGAGCAGAGCGACGGCATCGGCCAGGTCAACACCGCCGTGGTGCAGCTCGACCAGATGACGCAGCAGAACGCCGCGCTGGTGCAGGAGTCGGCCGCAGCGGCCCAGAGCCTGCGTGACCAGGCGGCGCGCCTGGCCGACGTGGTCGGCCGCTTCCGCGTCGCCGCGCACGCCTGAACAACTGACCTTCAGTTCGCCGAAACCCCGCCGATATCCCCAAGGTGCGGGCATGAAGCCCGCGTCCGAACCGAGAGCCGGAACATGGAAATGATCCAAGAAGCCACCCAGGTGGCACGCCACGAGGCCGCGCGCCACAGCGGCCGCGCCGCCTCGTCCGCCGAGGCACAAAGCGCCGGCGGTGAATTCCTCACCTTCCGCCTCGGTGCCGAGGAATACGGCATCGACATCCTCAAGGTGCAGGAGATCCGCTCCTACGAGCAGCCCACGCGCATCGCCAACGCACCGGCCTTCGTCAAGGGCGTGGTCAACCTGCGCGGCGTCATCGTGCCCATCGTCGACCTGCGCCTGAAGCTCGGCTGCGACAGCGCCGACTACAACGACTTCACCGTCGTCATCGTGCTCAACGTCCAGGGCCGCGTGGTCGGTGCGGTCGTCGACTCGGTCTCCGACGTGCTCGAACTCGCCCCCGGCTCCATCAAGCCCGCTCCCGAGATGAACTCGGCCGTGGACACCTCCTTCATCACCGGCATCAGCTCCACCCAGGAGCGCATGCTCATCCTCATGGACATCGAGGCCCTCATGTCCAGCGCCGACATGGGCCTGGTCTGACCGACGCGCCCAGGCATCGCCGCCTACCCCCCCGAGCCGGCCACTGCGCCGGCTTTGTCATTCCGGCCCGCGCGTGAAGCGGCGAACTGCCGCCGTGAAACGGTGCTTCTCGCGGCCAAGGCCCGCGTGGCGCTTTACACAATCGTCACCAGACTGCCTACACCTTCGCCTGCATCGGCCGATATAGCGGCAGAGCGCGGTACGCCGCACGTCTGGCGCGGCCGCATGCCGCGCAGATGACGACCTTCTTTCGAGCCTACTCATGAACCTCATTCACTTTCTCCGCAGATTCACGATCCGCACGCGCATGCTGGCCGCGGTGGCCATGGTGGCCGCGGCGCTGCTGGCGGTGGGCGGCGTCGGGCTGGGTG
>JBIQKU010000285.1:0-2802 GCA_044506225.1 Rubrivivax sp.
CGTCGAGGCGGATCACCTCGCCGTTGAGCATGTCGTTGGTGATGATGTGCTGCACCAGCTTGGCGTAGTCGGCCGGCGTGCCGAGGCGGCTGGGGAAGGGCACGCTCGCGGCCAGCGCGTCCTGCACTTCCTTGGGCATCTGGAACAGCATCGGCGTGCCGAAGATGCCGGGGGCAATGGTCATGTTGCGGATGCCGTTGCGCGCCAGGTCGCGCGCGATGGGCAGCGTCATGCCGACCACGCCGCCCTTGGAGGCCGAATACGCCGCCTGGCCGATCTGGCCGTCGTAGGCGGCGACGCTGGCGGTGGAGATCATCACGCCGCGCTCGCCGGTGGGCTCGGGCTCGTTCTTGCACATGGCTTCCGCGGCCAGGCGGATCATGTTGAAGCTGCCCACCAGGTTGACCGTCACCACTTTGGCGAACACGTCCAGCGAATGCGCGCCGTCCTTGCCGACGGTCTTGATCGCCGGCGCGATGCCGGCGCAGTTGACGAGACCCATGAGCTTGCCCATGGACACCGCCTTGTCGACCACGGCGCGGCCGTCGGCCTCCTGGCTGACGTCGCACTTGACGAAGGCCGAGCCGGCGAGTTCCTTGGCCAGCGCCTCGCCCTTGTCGACCTGCAGGTCGGCGATGACGACCTTGGCGCCGTTGGCGGCCAGCATGCGCGCCGTGCCTTCACCCAGGCCCGAAGCCCCGCCGGTGACGATGAATACCTTGCCTGCGATGTCCATGTGCTGCTCCTTGTGCGGCGCTTGTGCTGCTTGCTGTGAATTCAGGCGAGCGCGGCGAGCGCACGCGCGGTGATCTCGTCGACGCTGCCGGTGCCGCTGATCTTGCGGTACTTGGGCGCGGCGGCATCGCCCGAGGCCGCCCAGTCCGAGTAGTAGGCGACGAGCGGGCGGGTCTGGCTCTGGTAGACCTCGAGGCGCTTGCGCACCGTGTCCTCGTGGTCGTCGTCGCGATGGATCAGCGGCTCGCCGGTCTCGTCGTCGCGGCCCGCGGCCTTGGGCGGGTTGAACTTGACGTGATAGGTGCGGCCCGACGCCACATGCACGCGGCGCCCGCTCATGCGCTCGATGATGGCTTCGTCGGGCACGTCGATCTCGAGCACGTAGTCGAGCTTGACGCCCGCGGCCTTCATCGCATCGGCCTGGGGAATGGTGCGCGGAAAGCCGTCGAAGAGGAAGCCGTTGGCGCAATCGGGCTGGGCGATGCGCTCCTTGACCAGGCCGATGATGATGTCGTCGCTCACCAGGCCGCCTGAATCCATCACCTGCTTGGCCGCCACGCCCAGCGGCGTGCCCGCCTTCACCGCGGCGCGCAGCATGTCGCCCGTCGAGATCTGCGGAATGCCGAACTTGCGGCAGATGAAGGCGGCTTGCGTGCCCTTGCCCGCGCCCGGCGCGCCCAGAAGAATCAGTCTCATTGCATGTCCTCGTTCTCGATGGTCGTCGCGCCGCGGCGCGCGTGTCGGGGCGGGATTATCGCCGCGTGCCCCGAGGGCAACTGTCATCCTGCGGCGCCGTTCACGCAAACAGCGCGCGCACCCGCTCGAGGTCCTGCGGCGTGTCCACGCCCGGCCGGGGGCGCTCGGTGCTCAGGTGCACCGCGATGCGCTCGCCATGCCACAACACGCGCAATTGCTCGAGCGATTCGATGGCCTCCAGCGGGCTGGCCGCGAGCGTCGGAAAGCGCTTGAGGAAGCTGCAGCGGTAGGCGTACAGGCCCACATGCCGCAGCGGCGGCGGATCGGGCAGGGCAGTAATGCCCTGCGCATAACCGTCGCGCCACCACGGCAGCGGCGCGCGCGAGAAATAGAGCGCCCGTCCGGCCGCGTCGCACACCAGCTTCACCACGTTCGGGCTGGCGAGGTCGGCCACGTCGTCGATCGCATGGGCGACGGTGGCCATCACGCAGTGAGCGCGTTCGGCGAGCAGCGCCGCGCAGGCGTCGATCATGGCCGGGGCGATCAGCGGCTCGTCGCCCTGCACGTTGACGACGATCTCGTCGGCCGCCAGATCCAGCAGCGCGCAGGCCTCGGCCAGGCGGTCGCTGCCGGTGTGGTGGTCGGCGCGGGTGAGCAGCGCCATCACGCCGTGGGCTTCGCAGGCGTGGACGATCTCGGCATCGTCCGCGGCCACCACCACCCGAGTCGCGGCCGACCGGGCGGCACGTTGCGCGACGCGCACCACCATCGGCAGGCCGGCAATGTCGGCCAGCGGCTTGCGCGGCAGTCGCGTGGAGGCGAGCCGCGCGGGGATCAGGACGGTGAAGGCCATGCGCTCAGCTGACGGTGGCGATTGGCGGCGCCGAATCGTCGAGCGAGCGGGCTTCGCTCTCGAGCATCACCGGGATGCCGTCGCGCACCGGAAACGCCAGGCGGTCGGCATTGCACACCAGTTCGTGGCGCTCGTGCTGCGGCGGGCGCTGGTGCTGCAGCGGCCCCTTGCACAGCGGGCACACCAGCAGTTGAAGCAGTCGATTGTCCATGGTCATTCCTTGTGCGCCGGCGGCGGTGGAAGCAGGGCGGCGAGTTCGCCGACGAATGCCTCGTCGAGCCGAAAGTCTAGCGGCGCGACCCACACGCTCGTGCTGCCGACGCGGGCCGGATCGAGCTTCACCGCATCCTTCTCGGTGAGGATCACATCGGCCGTGCCGGGCGGCCACGGCAGGCTCGCATAGTCATGGTGGTCGGGCAGGGCCAGCGGCTGCACGTCCAGGCCCGCGGCCGCCAGCATGTCGAAGAAGCGCTGCGGGCGCGCCGTGCCGGCCGCGGCGACGACGCGGCGGCCGGCGA
>JBIQKU010000286.1:0-2787 GCA_044506225.1 Rubrivivax sp.
CTGATGGACGGCGCGACGCAGGTGTCGTGCTCGGGCTTCGGGCAGGTGATGATCGACAACATGTGATCCGCCGCTGCCGACCCGGCAGACGAGCCCCTGGTGCTGCTCGCGGCTCAGGGGCTTTTTGCTGCCCGAGGCACAGCGCTGGTGCTCGACTCCGCCACAAGCAACAAAGCCCGCATGCTGCGGGCTTTTTCGTCGGGGGCGGCGAACTCAGTTCGTGGCGGCGGGGGCGCTGTGCGTCGGCGGCTGGACGCCCGTGCCGCGGTTGTCGGCGGCCGGAGCGTCCAGCGGCGCGATGTTGTGCGCCAGCTGGCCCTTGGGACCTTGCACGAGGTCATAGGTGACCGCGCTGCCTTGCTTGAGGGTGCGAAAGCCCTCCATCTGGATCGCGGTGAAATGCGCGAAGACGTCTTCGCCGCCGTTTTCCGGTTCGATGAAGCCGAATCCCTTCGCGTCATTGAACCATTTGACAGTCCCTCTGGCCATTCTCCACTCCGCTGTCTCGTTGTCCGCGCATTCTGGTAGTGCGCGGTTGCGGGTGTCAAGGAGGTGACAGCCCGTATCCGGGCGGGGTGCGAACCCTGATTTGGGCGCCGTTTGTGCATGCGCATCGAGCGAATCCACGCTCATCGTGGAGGATTTCGACCTTGTTCTTCGCGGACTCGACGCAATATCGAACACTACGACTGCAATCAACCAACTCGATAGAATCGATCCATGCCAGTGGAGCCGCCATCTCCGCCGAATTCCCCGCCCCGGGAAATCAAGCCTGACGACGGCCAGGGCGCCGTCGTTGTCGAGCGGCAGCCTGCCAAGACAGTGCCGCCGCCGATGTACCAGGTGGTCCTGCTCAATGACGACTACACCCCGATGGAGTTCGTCGTGATGGTGCTGCAGGAGTATTTCAAACGCGACCTCGAAACCGCGACCCAGATCATGCTGAAGATTCACCATGAGGGTCGAGGTGTGTGCGGCGTCTATTCGAAGGATGTCGCCGCCACCAAGGTTGAGCTGGTGCTGGCCGCCGCGCGCCGCGGTGGCCACCCGTTGCAATGCATTATGGAGGCCGCATGATTGCCCAGGAGCTAGAAGTCAGCTTGCACATGGCGTTCGTGGAAGCACGCCAGCAGCGGCACGAATTCATCACGGTCGAGCACCTGCTCATGGCACTGCTCGACAACCCGTCGGCCGCCGAAGTGCTGCGTGCGTGCTCGGCCAACATCGACGACCTGCGCAAGAGCCTGGCGCAGTTCATCAAGGAAAACACGCCGACCGTCGGCGGCGCCGACGAGGTGGACACCCAGCCCACGCTCGGGTTCCAGCGTGTGATCCAGCGCGCCATCATGCATGTGCAGTCCACCGGCAGCGGCAAGAAGGAAGTGACCGGCGCCAACGTGCTGGTCGCGATCTTCGGCGAGAAGGATTCGCATGCGGTGTACTACCTGCACCAGCAAGGCGTGACGCGGCTCGACGTGGTCAACTTCATCGCCCACGGCATCAAGAAGTCCGATCCGCCCGAGCCCGCGAAGTCCAACGACAGCGTGCAGGGGCCGGAAGGCGAGAAGGACGAAGGCGAGGGCAAAGGTTCGCCGCTCGACCAGTTCACCCAGAACCTCAACCAGATGGCGCGCGACGGCAAGATCGATCCGCTCATCGGGCGTGAGCACGAGGTCGAGCGCGTGATCCAGATCCTGTGCCGCCGGCGCAAGAACAACCCGCTGCTGGTCGGCGAGGCCGGCGTGGGCAAGACGGCCATCGCCGAAGGCCTGGCCTGGCGCATCACCCAGGGCGACGTGCCCGAGGTGCTGGCCGACGCCACCGTGTACGCGCTCGACATGGGCGCGCTGCTGGCCGGCACCAAGTACCGCGGCGATTTCGAGCAGCGCCTGAAGGGCGTGCTGAAGTACCTCAAGGACCAGCCGAACGCGGTGCTGTTCATCGACGAGATCCACACGCTGATCGGCGCCGGCGCGGCATCCGGCGGCACGCTGGACGCGAGCAACCTGCTCAAGCCGGCGCTGAGCTCCGGCCAGATGAAGTGCATCGGTGCGACGACCTTCAGCGAGTACCGCGGCATCTTCGAGAAGGATGCGGCGCTGTCGCGGCGCTTCCAGAAGATCGACGTGGTCGAGCCGTCGGTGGAGCAGACCATCGAGATCCTCAAGGGCCTGAAGTCGCGCTTCGAGGAGCACCACAGCGTGAAGTACGCGCTCGGCGCGCTGCAGGCCGCGGCCGAACTGTCGGCGAAATTCATCAACGACCGCCACCTGCCCGACAAGGCGATCGACGTGATCGACGAGGCCGGCGCGGCGCAGCGCATCCTGCCCAAGAGCAAGCAGAAGAAGACCATCACGCGCAACGAGGTCGAGGACATCGTGGCGAAGATCGCCCGCATCCCGCCGCAAAGCGTGTCCAGCGACGACCGCTCGAAGCTCAAGAGTCTGGACCGCGACCTCAACAGTGTGGTCTTCGGCCAGGAGCCGGCGATCGAAGCCCTGGCGGCGGCGATCAAGATGGCGCGCTCCGGTCTCGGCAAGCCCGACAAGCCGATCGGCTCCTTCCTGTTCAGCGGCCCGACCGGCGTGGGCAAGACCGAGGTGGCGAGGCAGCTTGCCTACATCCTCGGCATCGAGCTCATCCGCTTCGACATGTCGGAGTACATGGAGCGCCATGCGGTGAGCCGTCTGATCGGCGCGCCCCCCGGCTACGTCGGCTTCGACCAGGGCGGCCTGCTGACCGAGGCCATCACCAAGAAGCCGCATGCGGTGCTGCTGCTCGACGAGA
>JBIQKU010000287.1:0-2787 GCA_044506225.1 Rubrivivax sp.
GGGACTACGTGGGCCGCGGCGTCATCACCACCGCCACCTACCCGGCGCGGCAGTTCGGCGTGGGCTCCGCCATGGGCATGATGAAGGCGGCGAAGCTGTGCCCGCAGGCGATCACGCTGCCGGTGGACTTCGACGAGGTGCGCCGCATCTCGCGCCAGTTCAAGGCCGTCATCACCGGCATCGCGCCGGTGATGCAGGACCGCGGCGTGGACGAGGTGTACATCGACTTCACCGACGTGCCCGGCGGCCAGCGCGAGGGCGGGCGCGTGCTGGCGCGGCTGATCCAGAAATCCATCTTCGAGGCCACGGGGCTGACCTGCTCCATCGGCGTGGCACCCAACAAGCTGCTGGCCAAGCTGGCCAGCGAGATGAACAAGCCCAACGGCATCACCATCCTGTACGAGCACGACCTGCAGCAGAAGATCTGGCCCCTGCCCGCGCGCAAGGTCAACGGCATCGGGCCCAAGGCCGACGCCAAGCTGGAGCGCCTGGGCGTGCGCACCGTGGGCGAGCTGGCCGCATGCAGCCGCGAGTGGCTGGTCACGCATTTCGGCAAGGCCAGCGGCGCGTGGATGCACGACATGGCCTGGGGCCGCGACGAACGGCCGGTGGTGACCGAGAGCGAGCCCGTCTCGATGAGCCGCGAGACCACCTTCGAGCGCGACCTGCACGCGGTGCGCGACCGCGCCGAGCTGGGCGCCATCTTCACCGACCTGTGCGAGCGCGTGGCCGAGGACCTGCAGCGCAAGGGCTACGTCGGCCGCACCATCGGCATCAAGCTGCGCTACGACGACTTCAAGACAGCCACGCGCGACCAGAGCATCGCGCAGTACACGGCCGACGCGAAGCTGATCCGCCGCACCGCCGGCCTGGCCCTCAAGCGCGTGCCGCTCGAGAAGCCGCTGCGCCTGCTGGGCGTGCGCGTCGGCTCGCTGGTGCGCGCGGACAGCCCCGAGGCGCAGGCGCCGGCCGTGCCGGCGCGGCCGGCGCCCCGCGCCCAGCCAACGCGCGATGCCGATGCACTCACCGGCTCGCTCTTCTGACGCGCTGCGCGCGGCGCCGGCGCGCCGGCGGCTCCTGAAGGGCGCCGCGCGGGCGCTGGCCCTGGTGCTCGCGCTGCCGCTGCTGTACCTGGCCGCCGCCTGCGCGGCGATGCTGTGGCCGCACGGTGAAGCCGGCGACGCCGCGCCGGCCGGCATCGAGGCCTACGTCATCAGCAACGGCGTGCACACCGACATCGTGGTGCCGCTGGCGGCTGCCGGCATCGACTGGCGCGCGCACTTCCCGCCCACCGACGCACGCGCGGCGCCGGCCGACACGGCCTTCGTCGCCATCGGCTGGGGCGACCGCGCCTTCTACCTGAACACGCCCACCTGGGCCGACCTGACGCTGCGCCACGCCGTCGATGCCGCGCTCGGCCGCAACGCCGCGCTGCTGCACGTCACCTGGCTGACGCGCGCCCAGATGCCGCCCGGCGCCACCTGGCGCGTGCCGCTCAGCCGCGCGCAGTACCAGCGGCTGGCCGGCGATCTGCGCGCCATGCTGCCCGGCGGCCGCGCGGTGCGCGTCGCGGGCGCCGGCTACGCGGACAACGACGCGTTCTACGAAGCCACCGGCCGCTACCACCTCTTCGAGACCTGCAACACCTGGACCGGCCGCCTGCTGCGCCGCGCCGGCGTGCCGGTGGCGGCGTGGACGCCGTTCGACTTCAACGTGACGTGGGCACTGCAGCCGGCAGCACTCTGACGAACAGGCGATGACCATGCAGCAGATCGTCCATTTGATCGGCCCTGGCGGGGCCGGAAAAACCACCATCGGGCGCTTGCTCGCACAACGCCTCGGCTGGGTCTTCATCGACCTGGATCAGGCGTTCATGCAGCGCCACGGCGACATCGCGGAATACATCGCCCGAGAGGGCTATGAAGGGTACGCGCAGGCGAACATCGCCGCATTCGAGGGCATCGCTCATGCCGCGCTTCCACCCCTGGTGATCGCCCTGTCCTCGGGGTTCATGACTTACCCGACAGGGCTGCGTCCCGGCGACGAGGCGTTGCGCCAGACCATCGAGCGGCATCCCCTGACAGCCCTGCTTCTGCCTGCCTTCGACGTGGAACGCTGCACCAGCGTCATCGTGGATCGGCAGTTGTCACGGCCCTACCTGCGGGGAGACCGCGCCAGCGAAGAGCATCGCATCCGCGCTCGATTTCCGCTCTTCATGGCCCTGCAATGCCGTCGCTTTCTCAGTGACGACGTGCCCGATGCGGTGGCTGCCCGGCTCGAAGCCTTCATTCGCGCCGCCTGAGGACGTAGGGGCTTTGCTCAGCCGGCGCGTCGCCGTGCGCCGCGCCGCGGAGACTCTGCCCGCGCCGCGGGACCAGCAGATGACGCCGCCGCCTGCAGCGCCTCCAGCCCCATCAGCGCGTCGACATGGCGGGTGAAGTGGGCGAGGTAGCCGGGCGCGAGCTCCTGCATCAGGCCGAGCGAGCGGTGCACCAGTTGATGGGAGTTGAGCGGCCCGGCATGGGCGGGCGCCTGCGCCAGCGCCTTGGTCAGGCGGCGCTCGGCATGCACGCGCGTGAAGGTGCGGCGGAAGGCGCGCAGGGCCTTCAGCTCGCGCGGGGCGGCGGATGCATCGCCCTCTTCGGGCGGTGCGAGCCCGGCGAGCAGGCCGGCCAGCGGGCCGGGCGACGGCGTGCGTGCCTTCCCGGCGCCGCGCGCAGCAGGCCCGGCATCCTGCGCCAGCCGCTGCGCGTAGTCGGCCACCAGCGCCGCCAGCCGCAGGTCGAT
>JBIQKU010000288.1:0-2774 GCA_044506225.1 Rubrivivax sp.
CCTACAACGAGGACGCCTGCGGCCACTGGCATTCCGACAGCCACCTGTGCTGCGTGGTGGCCGACGGCGCCGGCGGCCACGGCGGCGGCGACCGCGCCTCCAAGCTCGCCGTGCAGCAGCTGATCGCCGCCTACGCGGGCGACCACGACGCCTCGCCGGCGGCCATCGAGGCGCTGATCCGCCGCACCAACGGCGCCATCCGCGACAACCGCATCCACGGCACGGTGCAGCAGAACATGCACACCACGGTGGTGTCGCTGTTCGTCGACCTGGACGCGCAGACCGCGACCTGGGGCCATTGCGGCGACTCGCGGCTCTATGTGTTTCGCGACGGCCGCATCGCGACGATGACACGCGACCACAGCCTGGTGCAGTCGCTGGTGGACAGCGGCCTGCTCGAGCGCGAGAAGATGCGCACCCATCCGCAGCGCAGCGAACTGCTGTCGGCGCTCGGCAGCCACGATGACGAGCTGCTGGTCGATGTGTGCGAACAGGCCTGGGACCTGCGCGCCGGCGACGTCTTCCTGCTGTGCACCGACGGCCTGTGGGAATACGCGGGCGACGCCGAACTCGAGGCCACACTCGCCGCCGCCGACGGCCCGCATGCCTGGATGGATGCGCTGGAGCGCACGGTGCTGGGCAATGCCGCGCACAAGCCCAACCACGACAACTTCAGCGCGCTGGCCGTGTGGGTCAGCGACACCGCACCTTGAGAAGCTGAGGAGACACCATGCCCCAACACGTCTGCATGGGTGCCACGCTCAAGTGCAGCTTCGGCGCGGCACCGAGTTCGCTGGTGGTGCTGCCGACCAACCGGGTGCTGACCTCCAACGTGCCGGCGGCCAACATCATGGACCACAAGCCCATGGTCAACGTCATGCCCTTCGGCATGTGCAACTGCCCGTCGAATCCGGCGGTGGCCTCGGCGACGGCGGCGGCGCTGGGCGTGCTCACGCCCATGCCGTGCGTGCCGGTCACGCCCGCGCCCTGGGCACCCGGCACGCCCACGGTGCTGCTGGCCAACTTCCCGGCGCTGAACAACACCTCGAAGTTGATGTGCACCTGGGGCGGCATCATCGGGGTGGTGATGCCCGGGCAGACGACCGAGATGGTGCCCTGAGGCCGATCGCAGGGTCGCACCATGGCCCCATGAAAAATGCCCGGCAGCGCCGGGCATCGTGTGCAGCGCCGAATGCGGCGGCGCTAGTTCTGCAACTCGCGGCCGATCTCGACGCGGCGGTTCTCGGCGGCGTACGGGTTCTGCACGTTCTTCGGCTTCTTCGCGCCCTGGCCCACGGCCACCAGCATGTCGGCGTCGGCGCCTTTTTGCACCAGGTAGCTCTTGACCGCATTGGCCCGCCGCAGCGACAGCGCAAGGTTGGCCTCGGCCTCGCCGGAGGCGTCGGCATGGCCGACGACCTGGATCTGCTGGCCCGAGCCGCGCTTGCCCTTGAGCACCTCGGCGAAGACATCGAGCTGGCGGCGCAGGGTCTCGGGGATCTCGGCCGAGCCGAGCGCGAAGGAGGCGGCCGGCAGCGAGTACTTCACCGCCGGCTTGAAGCCCATGCACTTGAAGCCGCTGCGTTCGAGTTCCTTGCAGGCTTCCTCGGGGAACAGGCCTTCGTTGATCGTCTTGGCGTCGGGGATGCTGTTGCCGATGTCCACCGCGTCGGCCGTCTGCGCGGTGGCGGGCAGGGCCATCGCGGCGGCCACCGCCAGCAGGGCCAGCCCGCGTGTGAGGCTCGTGGCGTGCGTCATGTGCGCTCCTGTGTAGAACCGGAAGGAGGGGCACGGCGCGCAGCCGGCGAGCCCCGGGTCGACAGCGGCACCGCAGGTGCGCAGCAGGCTGTCATTGAGAGCGGGAATCATAGTCACATCCGCCTCTTTTCCTGCACCGATCCACGGGGTGGCACGGCGTTGTGGCCAAGGTTCGCGAAACGGGTCACGCTGGGCGGCCAAGGCATGTGCCGCGCGGCCTCACTGAAGTAAAGTGCGCCACGCCCTGCGCGGCCCCTTCGATGCGGCGACTGCGCGGCCGACCCACAAACACAACGAATCACGCACCGGCCATGCCCGGATGCCGTGACAAGCGCGGACCTCCACGGCTGAGAACCCTATGACCTGGCACAACAAGGTGGTGTGGACGGAGGGCATGTTTCTCCAGCCCCAGCATTTCCAGCAACACGATCGCCACCTCGAGTACCAGCTCGGCGCGCGGCTCGCCGCCACCGCCGGTCATGGCCGGGGCTTCGTCTCTCTCGTGCTGGACGATGCGGCGCTTGCACTCGGCAAGCTGGGCATCAACACCGCGCAAGGCGTGCTGCCCGACGGCACCGCCTTCTCCATTCCCGGCAACGATGCCGCGCCCGCCGCGCTCGACATCCCGGCGGACGCGCGCAATGAACGTGTGGTGCTGGCCCTGGTGCTGGCGCGCCCGGGCATCGTCGAGACCGATGCGGAGCAGACCGCCGGTTCCATGGGCCCGCGCTATGCGGTGGCCGAGGTCAGCGTGCGCGACAGCAACACCACGGTGGACCGCGATGCCTCGCTGCAGATCGGGCGACTCAACCTCAGGCTGATGCTCGAGCGTGATGCCGGCGAGGGCTACGCGACGCTCGGCGTGGCGCGTGTGGTCGAGCGCCGCGCCGACAACAAGGTGGTGCTCGATGCGCAGCACATCCCGCCCATGCTGCATGCGCAGGGCAACGCCATCCTCGATGGCTACCTGCGCGAGATCCGCGGCCTGCTGCACCAGCGCGGCGAGGCGCTGGCCG
>JBIQKU010000058.1:0-18825 GCA_044506225.1 Rubrivivax sp.
TGCTGCGCCGCATGCACCGGCAATGGCCGTTCTTTCGTGCGCTGCTGTCCAACCTCGACATGGTGCTCGCCAAGACCGACCTCGGCATCGCCGCGCGCTACGTGGAACTGGTGGAGGACCGCAAGCTCGGCCGGCGCATCTTCGCGGCCATCCGCGCCGAATGGGAACGCACCGGCGAAGCGCTCGCGCTCATCACCGGCGAGACCGAGCGCCTCGCGTCCAACCCGGCGCTCGCACGTTCCATCGAACACCGCTTTCCCTACCTCGACCCGCTGAACCACCTGCAGGTGGAGCTGATCCGGCGTTACCGGCAGCAGCGAACGGGCGATCCCGGCAACGAGCGGGTGCAGCGCGGCATCCAGATCTCGATCAACGGCATCGCGGCGGGTCTGCGCAACACCGGCTGAGCCGGGCGCTACAGGCCGGCGGCGACCAGGGCCTCGCGCACCGCGGTCGCCTGCCGGCGCGAGACCGCCAGCCATTCGTCCACCGGCGCGACGCGCACGGCCCAGCTCTCGCCGCCGTCTTCCTCGGCACCGCTCACCGCGCGGCGTTCCAGCGCCCGCACCGCGCGGCGCGCGACGATGGCGTTGCGGTGCACGCGGATGAAGCGATCGCCCAGGCGCTGCTCCAGGTCGCTCAGCGCGTCGTCGAGCACGTAGGTGTGCTGCGCGGTGCGCATCGTCACGTACTTGAGCTCGGCCTTCAGGTACAGCACGTCGGACACCGGCACGCGCACCACGCGCCCGCGGTCGCTGACGACGACGACGGGCTCGTCCTCGGCCGCCGAAGGCGCCGCCGGGCGCGCCAGGCGCTGCGCCACCCGCTGCAGCGCCGCCTGCAGGCGTTCGCGCCGCACCGGCTTGGTGAGGTAGTCGACCGCGTCGAGGTCGAAGGCCGCGAGCGCGTGCTGCGCATGCGCGGTCACGAACACCACCGCCGGCCGGAGCTCGAGGCGCGCGATGTCGGCGGCGAACTGCGTGCCGTCGCGCCCCGGCATGTGCACGTCCAGCAGCACCAGGTCGCAGGCGTTCGCGGCCAGCCAGGCCGCCGCCTGCGCGGCGTTCGCCGCCTCGCCCGCCACCGTGCACACCGGCTCGCGGCATTCGTTGACCAGCCCGCGCAGGCGCACGCGCGCCAGCTCCTCGTCGTCGACCAGCAGCACACGGATCGGTGTCGTCATCGGCAGCGCCTCACAGCGGAATCACGATCTGCACCCGGAACACGTCGCCATCGCGCCGGGTCTCGAACTGCGCCGTCACATCGTGCATCAGTTGCAGCCGCTCGCGCACGTTGCGCAGCGCGATGCCGTTGCCCGGCCGCGACGGCACCCTCGGCACGCTGTTGGCGATGGACACCACGGCGCGCCCGAGCTTCACGCGCGTGCGCACGCGGATCACGCCGCCGCGATCGGCCGGCTCCACGCCGTGGCGCACCGCGTTCTCCACCAGCGGCTGCAGCAGCAGCGGCGGCACGCGCGCGGCCGCCGCCCCGGGGTCGAGCTCCCAGTTCACCTTGAGCCGGCTGCCGAAGCGGATCTGCTCGATGGCGAGGTAGCGGCGCGCGAGTTCCACCTCGTCGGCCAGGCTCACCGATTCGCCGCTGTCGCTGAGCGCCACGCGAAACAGCTCGGCCAGGTCTTCCAGCACCTCCTCGGCACGCGCCGGGTCGACCTGCACCAGGCTCAGCGCGGTGTTGAGCGTGTTGAACAGAAAGTGCGGGCGGATGCGCGACTGCAGCTCCGCGAGGCGCGCCGTGGTGTCGGCCGGCAGCTGCGCGAGCGCGCGCATGCGCAGCCACTGGAACATCAGCGCCGCCAGGCCCGCACCGGCGGCGGCCGGGGCGATCCAGCGGCCGGCCGCGGGCTCGGCGCCCACCCAGCCCAGCGTCCAGCCGAGCAGGCCGCTCGCGCTGCCCAGCAGCAAGGCCACCGCCCATTGCGCCGGGCTCGCCAGGCGCTCGAGCGGGCGCTTGAGCAGGCAGGCCACCACCAGCCACACCAGCACGCCCGGCAGCGCGACGGCCGAGCCGCTGGCCACTGCGGCGAACCAGCTGGCCGGATCGCTGGCGCCGAACAGCATGCCCACCGCCATCACCGCATGCACGAAGACCACCGCGCGCAGCACCACACCCACATGGCACACATCGAAGAGCAGGCGGGGCTTGGGTGCGATGCCGCCGGCGCTCGCGCCGTCGAGCATGGTGCTGCCGAAGGCGCTGGAGCGCAGCTCGCCGGGGCGCGTCAGCGGGCTGTCCGGGGCGGGGTCGGCAAGCGTGGAATCACGGGGCGTCGCGGGGGGAGCGGTCATCGGCGTCCTCGGGGCGGTCGATAGAATCGACCGCTTCGCGCATTGTCTCCAACTCCCTGCAGGCCGCGCATTTGCGCGCCCCTCACGATGTCAGCCAACCCCCTCGACAACAAGGCCCAGGCGTGGTCGGCGCTGTTCTCCGAGCCGATGAGCGAGCTCGTCAAGCGCTACACCTCGAGCGTCACCTTCGACCAGCGCCTGTGGCGCGCCGACATCCGGGGCTCGCTCGCGCATGCCGACATGCTGGCGGCGCAAGGCATCATCGGCGCGGACGACCTCGCCGCCATCCAGCGCGGCATGCAACAGATCACCGAGGAGATCGAGGCCGGCCGCTTCGAGTGGAAGCTGGAGCTCGAGGACGTGCACCTGAACATCGAGGCGCGGCTCACGCAACTCGTGGGCGACGCCGGCAAGCGGCTGCACACCGGCCGCTCGCGCAACGACCAGGTCGCCACCGACGTGCGGCTGTGGCTGCGCGACGAGATCGACACGCTCGCGCCGCTGCTGCGCGACATGCAGACCGCGCTCATCGACGTCGCCGAGAAGAACGTGGAGACGATTCTTCCGGGCTTCACCCACATGCAGGTGGCGCAGCCGGTGAGCTTTGCGCACCACCTGCTCGCCTACGTGGAGATGTTCGCGCGCGACGCCGAGCGACTGGCCGACGTGCGCCGGCGGGTGAACCGCCTGCCGCTGGGTGCTGCGGCACTCGCCGGCACCAGCTACCCGCTGGACCGCGAGCGCGTGGCGAAGATGCTCGGCTTCGACGGCATCTGCCAGAACAGCCTGGACGCGGTGAGTGACCGCGACTTCGCCATCGAGTTCGCGGCCTTCGCCAGCCTGACGATGATGCATGTCTCGCGCCTCGCCGAAGAGATCGTGCTGTGGATGAGCCAGAACTTCGGCTTCATCGACCTGGCCGACCGGTATTGCACCGGCTCGTCCATCATGCCGCAGAAGCGCAACCCCGACGTGGCCGAGCTGGCCCGCGGCAAGACCGGCCGCGTGTACGGCCACCTCACCGCGCTGCTCACGCTGATGAAGGGCCAGCCGCTCACCTACAACAAGGACAACCAAGAAGACAAGGAGCCGCTGTTCGACACGGTGGACACGGTGCGCGACACGCTGCGCATCATGGCCGAGATGGTGGGCGGCATCACGGTGAAGCCCGAAGCGATGGAACGCGCCGCGCTGCGCGGCTATGCCACGGCCACCGACCTCGCGGACTACCTGGTGAAGAAGGGGCTGCCCTTCCGCGATGCGCACGAGGTGGTGGCGCATGCGGTGAAGCAGGCGATCGCTGCCGGCGTGGATCTGTCGGCACTGCCGCTCGCGACGCTGCAGGGCTTCGATGCGCGCATCGGGGAGGATGTGTTCGAGGTGCTGAGCCTGCGCGGGTCGCTGAACGCGCGCAATGTGGCGGGCGGCACCGCACCGGCGCAGGTGCGCGGGCAGATCGCCCGGCATCGGCAGCGGCTGGCCGGCTGAGCCCTCACTGACGGGGCCTGCCGCCGCAGCAGGCAATCGGCCGCCTCTCTCCATGCAGGGGCACCGCCAAAGGCCCGTCATCCAGAAAGCTGCAACACTGCGCCATGGGCCGAGACCTCATGTTGCGCATGCACCCGCCGAGCGCGCCGCTGCGGCCCTTCGTGCACAGCCTGTGGACGCTGCAGGGTCGTTGCGAACAGGCCGCACCGCAGCGCCTGGTGCCCGACGGCTGCATGAGCATGGTGCTCAACTTCGGCCAGCCGATGCTGCAGTTGGACGGCGAGTCACGCGCGCCGCACCGCCGCGCTCGCACCCTGCTCATCGGCGAGGTGAGACGGCCGGTGACGATGGAGACCACCGGCTTCGTCGATCTGCTGGGCGTGCGCTTCTGGCCGGGCGCGATGCATCGTTTTGTCGACGTCTCGGTGGCACAGCTCGTCGACGGCATCGCGGACGAATCGGCCCTGAGCATCGCGCTGTCGCGCGCGGTCGCGCACACCGTGCAGGCCGCCGAGCCGCAGGACCGCGCGCGCCTGCTGGAGGCGGCGCTGCTGCACCGGCTGGAGGGTGCACGCCGCCCGGCACGCCGCGACGACGAGGTGGTGGCCGCGGCGGTCCGCGCGCTGTTCGCCAGCGAAGGCCGCCTGCGCATCGAAGCGCTGGCCGACGCCTTCGCCCTGCACCGGCGAAGCCTCGAGCGGCGCTTCCTCGCCCAGGTGGGCGTGGGGCCGAAGCAGTTGGCCGGGGTGTTGCGTTTCCGACGGGTGCTGCAGGCGTCGCATGCACCGCAGGTGGACTGGGCGATGTTGTCGGCCGACTGCGGCTACGCCGACCAGTCGCATCTCATCCGCGACTTCAAGCGCTTCACAGGGCAGTCGCCCGAGGCATGGCGCGCCACCGAGGCGCGTGCCCTCAGCGAACTCGCCACCGAGGCGCAGCGCTGAGGCGCCGGCGCTGTCGCATTTCTTCAAGACGGCCCACGCGCCGGTCTGCAGACTGGGGACTCCCTTCAGGAGATCCTCATGCCCGTCGACACACTCAATCCCCAAGGCATCTTTCAACCCGACAGCTACGCGCAGCTCGCGGTGGCAAGCGGCACACGAACGGTCTACCTGTCCGGCCAGGTCGCCCAGGACGCGCAAGGCCGGCTGATCGGCGCCGGCTCGCTCGCCGACCAGGCAGAGCAGGTCTATCTGAACGTGGGCACCGCCCTGCGTGCGGTCGGTGCCGGCTTCCAGGACGTGGCCAAGCTCACCGTCTACGTCGTCGACTGGACGCCCGAGAAGATGCAGCCGCTGATCGAAGGCGCGATGCGCGCGGCGGCACGCCTCGGCTTCGATCCGCGCCGCCCGATCACCCTCGTCGGCGTGGCGGCGCTCGGTTCTCCCGAGTACCTGGTCGAGGTGGAGGCCATCGCCGTGCTGGCGTGACGCGCTGCGTGAAGTAACCGACGCTTTCGCGATCAACGGGGCGGCGGCCCGGCTCATCCGTCCATCACCGTCGTCACCGGCTGACACACTTTGCGTTTCACTTCGAGGCGCAAGGCGGGATGGCGGGTTCATCACAGGTGTCGCAGCAGGCGGACGACGACCGGACACGGATCGTCGGGCAGCCGCATGCGGTGGCGCCGGCTGACGACCCCGACCGCACCATCGTCAAGCCGGCCGGTGCGGCAGCGCTCGATCCGGACGCCACCGTCATCAAGCCGCGGCGCCCGGCGGCGGCGCCACCGGCACGACCGCCCGCACCCACACCCGCACCACCGCGCGCAGCGCGTGCGCCACTGCCCCGCGCCGGCGCAGCGCTGGCGCTGCCCGTGGGCTTCCGTCTGCAGGAATACCGCATCGACGGCGTGCTGGGCCAGGGCGGCTTCGGCATCACCTACCTGGCCACCGACACGAACCTGAGCGCACGCGTCGCGATCAAGGAGTACCTGCCGGAGGAGATTGCGTTCCGCAAGGCCGGCAAGACGGTGTCTCCGCATTCGTCGATGCACCAGGGCCGTTACCGCGCCGGCCTGGACAGCTTTCTGGTCGAGGCGCGCACGCTCGCCACCTTCCGCCATCCGAACATCGTGCGGGTGTCGCGCTTCTTCGAAGCGCACGACACCGCCTACATGGTGCTGGAGTACGAACGCGGCAGCCCGCTGCGCCAGTGGTGGCCCAAGCACGCCACCATGGCCGAGAAGGACCTGGTGCGGCTGCTCGACCCGCTGCTCGATGGCCTGGAGGTGGTGCACGCGGCCGGCTTCCTGCACCGCGACATCAAGCCCGACAACATCCAGGTGCGGCGTGACACCGGCGCGCTGGTGCTGCTGGACTTCGGCTCGGCGCGCGAGGCCATCAACCACGCCGCGCAGGCCGACGTGGCGGTCACACCCGGCTATGCGCCGCTCGAGCAGTACCACGACGGCGACCAGGGCGCGTGGACCGACATCTACGCGCTCGGCGCGACGCTGTACTGGATGGTGACCGCCCGCCGCCCGCCCGAGGCGGTGGAACGCATCGGCGCGGTCGACCCGATGCCGCGTGCCACCGAGGCGGCGCGCGGGCGCTACACGCCGCAGTTGCTCTCGGCCATCGACTGGGCGCTGCGGCCTGACCCGAAGGACCGTCCGCGCGACATCGGGGAATGGCGGCGTGCCCTCTTCGCCGCGCATGCCGGAAGCCTCGGCCTGCGCGATGCGCTGCTCGCCGGCGAAACCCGCGCCGCACCGCGGCGTGCCGGCGCGCGCGCGATGCAGGCGTTGCGCACGCTGATGAGCCCCGCCGCCTGGCCGCTCGCGCTGAAGATGACGCTTGCCATGGTGCTCACCGCGCTGCTGCCCATGGTCATCACCGCGCAATACAACCTGCAGGGCAGCCTGGCCGCGATGACCGGCGCCGAGCTGCGCCATCTCGAGCAGCTGGCGCACAGCACCGCCGGCCAGGTGTCGCAGCTCATCGGCGACAGCCGCAAGCTAGCGCACACGCTCGGCACCGACAGCGCCTTCGTGCGCTACCTGCAGCAGCCCGACCCCGAGGGCACGGTGGCGATGCGCGACAAGCTGCTCGCGGTCGCGCAATCCAACCCCGACATCCACCTGCTGATGCTGATGGACGCGCAGGGCACGGCGCTGGTTTCGAGCGACCCGGAGGTGATGGGCAAGAACTTCCGCTTCCGCGAGTACTTCAAGGTCGCGATGAGCGGCCAGCCGCATGCCACCGGCATCGTCGTCGGCGCAGTCGCCGGCGAGGCCGGCATGTTCTATTCGTACCCGGTGTTCGATGCGGCCCAGCAAGCCATCGGCGCGGTGGTGCTGCGCATACGCGCGGCGCCGTTCGCCGCCATCCTCGACGAGGTGCGCAGCGACCCGCTGCTCACGCCCTTCCTGGTCGATGCCGACGGCGTGCTCATCCACCACCCCGACCCGGCCGTGCTGTACCACAGCCTCGCGCCGCTGCCCGAGGCCGCGCGCGAGGCGATCCGCGCCGACCAGCGCTTTCGCCGCGATCACATCGACGACCTCGGCATGCCCGAACTCGCCGCCACCCTGCGCGGCGCGAGCACGCGTGGCCATGTGGCCTACCACTCCACGCTCACGCAGCGCGAGGAGATCGCCGGCTTCGCGCCGGTGCGCGGCACCGGCTGGGTGGTGGGCATGACCGAGTCGCGCGCCGACTTCGAGACGCCGCTGAACGACCTCTTCCGCCGCGTGCTCGTCAGCGTGGCGCTGGTGGGCCTGCTGTTCCTGGGCCTTGCGCTGCGCTTTGCGCGCAGCATCGTGCGGCCCATCCGGGCACTCACCCAGGCGGCCGACGCGCTCAAGCGCGGCGACTACGACGCCGCCGCGGTGCGCGTGCGCAGCCGCGACGAGATCGGCATGCTGGCGCGCACCTTCAACGTGCTGATCGACGTGCTGCGCCAGCGTGAGCGCGAACGCAGCGCACCGGCGGGCGGGACGCGCGGCCCATGAGCATGCGGCTGGTGCACGCCAGCGGCGACGAGCGCCGCCCCGATGCCGCGCAACGCCTGTGGCAGGCCCACGACGCGGCGATCGCGCCGCTGCTCGGGCGCTTTCGCGGCCTGTACCGACAGCGCAGCTTCGACTACGTGCAGCCGCTGCGCCTGCAGGGCGGCGTGCCGCGGCGCCATCGCCGGCCGTATGCGGTGCCCGTGGCCTACACCGACTGGGGGCCGCGCGATGCGCCGCTGCTGGTGTGCACCGGCGGCGTCGCGAACACCGCGATGCGCTTTGCCTTCGCCGCGGCCGAACTCTCGCGCGAGCGCCGCGTGATCTGCATGGACTGGCTGGGTCGCGGGCGCTCGGGCTGGCTGGCCGATGCGAGCGAATACGGCCTGCCCACCTATGTGGAGCAGTTGCGACAGCTGCTCGACCATCTCGTCGCCGACGGCGCGCACGGCGCGCCGGTGGACCTGCTCGGCTCCTCGCTCGGCGGCTCGGCCTCCATCGCGTTCGCCGCCATGCAGCCGGCGCGGGTGCGCCGCCTGGTGCTCAACGACGTGGGCCCAAGCATGGCGCGCGCACGCCGCCGCCGGCGGGCCGAGACGCTGGCGCGCTTTCATGTGTTCCGCACGCCCGAGGAAATGTCGCGGCGCGTCGGCGCGGCGCAGAAGAACGACGGGCCGGTGAGTGAGGAGATCCGCCAGTTCATCGCCTGGCACCAGACACGCTGGTCGAGCGAGAACGCCGCACGCGTGTATCGCCACGATCCGCGCGCCATGCTGGCCTACCGCGACGAGGCCCAGCACGACCTCGACCAGTGGGCCGAATGGCAACAGGTGCGTTGCCCGGTGCTGCTGCTGCATGGCTTGCAATCGGATGCCTTGTCGGCGCGCACCATCGCCCGCATGCGCCGCGGCCACGCCGTCACCGTGGCGCACATTCCCGACACCGGGCACACGCCGGTGCTGTGCGACCGCCACCAGACGCGCAGCATCGCCGACTGGCTGCGCGGCGACGGCCTGGCCGCCACCGAGTTCTCGATTCCGCACGCCCTGCCGCGCGAGCCCTGGCCCGCGCCGCGCAGCGCGGACGCGGGCTGAAGCCGGCGGCCGCCACCGCCGCAAGCGGTCTCGGGCTGTTACCCGCGCCGGCGGCGGGGTGCCGGCCGCGCTGGTCAGAATGGGGCCGGTGTGCAGTACCCGCCGCATCCCCAGCCGTGCTTCGCGGCATGAACGCCGCCACCCGCCGGCCGCCGCACCTCGCGAGTCACCCGACGCGGCCGACGACCGCCGCCCGGCACCGCCGCAGCCGCTCAGCGAACAGGCGCGCAGCACCTTGCTACAGGCCCATCAGCCGCTGGTGCGCCGCATCGCCCGGCGCATCGCCGGGCAGTTGCCGGCCAATGTCGAACTCGACGACCTGATGCAGGCCGGCCTGATCGGCCTGAACGACGCCATCAATCGCTTCGACCAGGGCCACGGCGTGCCCTTCGACAGCTATGCGGCGCGGCGCATCCAGGGCGCGATGTTCGATTCCCTGCGCTCGGCTGACGAACTCGGCCGCACGCTGCGCACCCGGTTGCGCCAGGCCCGCGAGGCCGTGCAGCGGCTCGAACACCGGCTCGGGCGCGCACCGCGTGCCAAGGAAGTGGCCAACGAACTCGGCTGGACGCTGCAGGCCTTCCACGACTGCATGGCCAGCGCCGGTCTCGGCGCGGCACGCGCCGGCGACGAGGCGCTGGAACATGCGGAGGACGAAGCCGCGCTGCTTGCCGCCGAAGAAGGCGCGCTCGGCGCGGCCGTCGACGAACACGGCGACCCGGCGCGCCAGCTACAGCAGCGCCAGCGCCATGCGGCGCTGAACGCCGCCTTCGACCTGCTGGAAGCACGCGAGCAGATCGTCATGCAGATGCTTTACGAGTTCGAGTCGACCCAGCAGGACGTGGGCGAGGCCATCGGCGTGTCGGCCTCGCGGGTGTCCCAGATCCACGAGGAGGTGGTGGCGAAGCTGAGGCGGCGGTTGCGCGATTGGTAGGGGCGCTGTCCGTTCGGGCTGAGGTATCTAAGCCCCTCTTTGCGCGCGCCCTTCGATACCTCAGGGCGAACGGGTGTTGGGGGCGCGCTCAGGGCGAACGGTGTTGGGGGCGCGCTTAGGGCGAACGGGGGTTGGGGGCGCGCTTAGGGCGAATAGGCGTTGTCCGGTTCACTTGCGCCGCCCGATCAGCCCCCCCTCACCGAATCACCTTCACCCGCTGCCCCACCTTCGGCTCCCCGCCTTCGTACAGGCCATTGAGCAGCCGCAGATGCGCCTCGGCGCGCGCATCCAGCGGCGACTTCGCGGCCAGTTCGGCGAAGCCGCCACGCGGATAGGTGACCACCGTCACCTCCCACGGCCGTGCCGCCGCGCGGTCGGCCGCGGTCAGCGGCCGCAGCGAGGTCTCCACCGCATTGAGCGGCGCCTGCGCCCGTTGCATCGTGGCCGCATCCCGCCCGGCATGCACCAGCAGCAGCAGGCGCTCGCCCGGCGCGCTCACCACGGTGGAGCGGATCGGCACGAGCTGCCCCTGCGCCGTGCGCCGCACGCCGGCGAAGCGTGTGGCCGGCTGGCCATTGTGCGTGGTGCGTTCGGTGCGCAATTGCTCGACCTTCAGCTTGTCGATGACCTCGGCATGGGTGCTGCCGGCAGACGGCGGCGCCACGCGCAGGATCAGCCCCGCATCGCCCGCGCCGTTGACCACCAGCACCGCCTCGGGCGTGTTCTGGATCTTCCAGCCTTCGGGCGCGGTCAGCGCAATGCCCAGCGGCTCGTGGAAGAACTGCCGCCCGCGCACCACGCCCTGGTCGCGCGTCTCGCCGAAGGCCATGCCGTCGATCGCGGCGAGGTAGCGCGCGCGCTGGTCGTCACCGTAGTCGTCGGTGTACTTGGCGGCGATGGCCTGGATGTCCTGCAGCCGCTGCTCGTTGCTCGGGTGCGAGGCCAGCCACTGGTTGCGTTCGGGCAGAGCACGGCCGGCGGCGCGCGCGGCGTCGGCGGCGAACTGCTCCTGGTCGCGCAGCAGGCGGATGACGGCCACCATGCTGTCGGGGTCGTAGCCGCTGCGCACCAGGTACTCGGCGCCGAGCCGGTCGGCCTGCAGTTCCTGGTCGCGGCTGTAGGAGGCGATGGCCCCGGCCGCCGCCTGCTGCGACACCTGGCCGACGAGGTCGCCCGCGCCTTCCACGCCCGCCGCGCCTTCGAGCACCATGCCCAGCACCGTGGCGGCGAACACGCCGATGCCCGCACGCTGCTGCCGCGTGGCCCGCTGCGCGCCGTGGCGCGCAGTGACGTGGCCGATCTCGTGGCCGATCACGCCGGCCAGATCCGCCTCGCTGTCGAGGTAAGCCATGATGCCGCGCGTCACATAGACGAAGCCGCCCGGCAGCGCGAACGCGTTGATCTCCGGGCTGTCGAGCACGGTGAAGGTCCAGCGCAGATCCGGCCGGTGCGACTTGGCGGCCAGGCGCTGGCCGACCTCGTTCACATAGGCCTGCAGCTTCGCGTCCTTGACCACGCCATAGGCCTGCAGCACCTGGGCATGCATTCGCCGGCCTTCGGCGATCTCGTCGGCCTCGGTCATCACCGAACGTTCGGTCTCGCCGGTGACCGGGTTGAGCACGGGTGTGCCGCAACCGGCGAGCAGGCTGGCGGCAAGCAGGAAGGGAAGCAGGCGGCGAAACATCATGGTCGAACTCGGCAGTGGAACGAGGGCGGCGGATCGGCCGAGCGTAGCGCGCGGCGCCGGCCCGGCAATCGACATGCCGAGCGTGCAGGCACGCGGGATGCCTGCCCTGGCGGCATTGCCACAGGAGACCCGATGGACGCGATACAGCTCTTGACCCTGCAACACCGCGCGCTCGAAGACCACATGAAGGCCACGCTCGAAGCCGGCGTGGACGAACGCAGCCGCCACCTTGCCCGGGTGGGCGACCATCTCAGCGTTCACCTTGCGTCGGAGGAAGAGGTGTTCTATCCCGCGGTGCGCGCACGCCGCACCGAGGACATCCTGCTCGAGTCGCTGGAGGAACACCTTTCGCTCAAGCGCCTGCTCGCCGACCTGATGGCGCTGCCGCCGGACGACCCCACCTGGGAAGCCAAGTTCAAGGTGCTGCGTGAGCAGAGCGAGCACCACCACGAGGAAGAGGAAGAGCACCTGTTCCCCAAGGTGCTGACCCTGCTGGACCCCGCCGAGCGCGACACGCTGGGTGACGAGATGGTGGCGCTGCAGCAGCGCCTGCAACAGCAAGGCGCACCGCGCGAGGCGGTCGCCGGCCAGACCGACCGGGCGGCGCCGCTGGAGTGAGCCCGCAGCCGTGAGCCGCCCGCAAGCGGCGCTGCGCCTGTGGTGCGCGGGCGCCGGCGTACCGCTGGTCGTGCTCGTGCCGGGGCTGGGCGCCGCCAGCGGCGAATGGCGCCCGGTGCAGCAAGGCATTGCCGGCTTCACCCGCTGCTGCCGCTGCGACCGCGGCGGGCCGGCGGCGCACGCGCATGCGCCGGCGCGAAGCGTGTCCGACCTGGTCAACGCCCTGCACGCCGCCCTGCACCGCCCCGGCATGCGCGACGGGCCGTGCGTGCTGGTCGGCCATTCGCTGGGCGGCCTGGTCGCCCGCCGCTACGCGCAGCAGCATGCCAAAGACGTGGCGGGACTGGTGCTGGTCGATGCGATGCACGAGCAGCAGTTCGAGCGGCTCGGGCCGGCCTTCCCGCCGCCGTCCGGAGACGATGCGCCCTTGCTGCGCGCCATGCGCAGCTTCTGGCAGGGCGGCTGGCGCGAGCCCGCCGGCAATCCGGAGCACATCGAACTGGCCGCGAGCCTTGTCGACCCGCCCGCCGACGGAGCACTCGGTGAACTGCCGCTCGCGGTGCTCACCGCAGGCGCCTGGCGCGACCGCAAGCTGTTCCCCTCGCCGCACGGTGAGCAGTTGCAGGCCGAATGGGACGCCTTGCAGGACGCGCACATGCGCCTGTCGTGCCGCAGCGAGCGCATCGAGGCCGGCGACGACAGCGGGCACTTCGTGCACCGCGAAAAGCCGGCGCTGGTGGTGCAGGCGGTGGAGCGCCTGGTGCGCTCGCTGCGTGAGCGACCCGCCGGTCTGGTTTAGGGTGGCGGCTTTTCGTCTGCCCGAACCCGAGGAACCCCACACGATGCCCCATGCCCTGTCGCCCCGATTCGCCGCCGCCGCCGTGCTGTCGCTCGCCTGCTCCACCCCCTTCGCCCAGGCCACCGTCAAGGAAGACGGCCAATGGCGCGCCGCGCTGGGCGCCGCCCTCAGCAGCAGCGGCGGCAACACCAACGCCAGCAGCATCACCCTCAACGGCGACGCCGTGCGCGCCCGGCTGCAGGACAGCTGGCGCATCTTCGGCAACCTGCTGTATGCGAAGAACGAAGGCGAGACCTCGGGCAACCAGTTCCGCCTGGGCACGCGCTACGACTGGAACTTCACGCCGGTGTGGTTCACCTTCGCCGGCGCCAACCTCGAGCGCGACCCGATCGCGGAACTCTCGCGGCGCACTTCGGTGAGCACCGGCCTCGGCCATCGTGTCATCAATCTGCCGGACAAGACCTTCAACGTCTTCGGCGGTATCGAACTCACCGCCGACCGCTACACCGAAGCCCGCATGGTGGACGGCGCGATGCGCGACCGCTTTCGCTACGGCAGCTTCCTGTTCGGTGAGGAGTCCACCCACACCTTCTCGGAGTCGCTGTCGGCCAACCAGCGCTTCACCATCTTTCCCAACATGCGTGACCGCGGCGAATTCCGCGCCGAGTTCGACGCCTCGCTGCAGGTGGCCATGACCAAGTCGATGAGCCTGAACGTCGGCTTCGTCGTGCGGCACAACAGCGACCCGGGGGTGGGACTGGAGGAGACGGACACGCTGCTGACCACAGGCATCTCGATCAAGTTCGACTGATCCAACGCATCCCGTTCGGGCTGAGCTTGTCGAAGCCCGCGCGTTTGCACATGGGCACTTCGACAGGCTCAGTGCGAACGGGTTTCGGGGTGCGCCGGTCCATTCGCACTGACCCCGGTGCGCTACCCCCGCCCCTTCGGCGGAAACAACCCATCCCACCACTCCCGCGCGGTGGCGATCATCACCTTCACCGCCTGCGGGTCGCCGCCGAGCAGCGCCTTGGCATAGCCCTTGGCCTGCGCGCGCGTCACGTGCGGCGGCAGCGGCGGCACGTCGGGGTCGGTCACCATCTCGAGCAGCGTGGGGCGGTCGGCGGCCAGCGCCTCGTCCCAGGCCGGGCCGACCTGCT
Organism: Rubrivivax sp.; assembly: GCA_044506225.1. Lineage (GTDB taxonomy): Bacteria > Pseudomonadota > Gammaproteobacteria > Burkholderiales > Burkholderiaceae_C > JAKFDI01. The sequence continues at coordinate 14,042 of JBIQKU010000058.1, forward strand.
CGGGGCGGTCCACGCGGATGCCGTGCAGCCCGAGCAGCCTGGCGAACTCGGCATAGGCAAACGGCGGCACCACCTGCGAGCCCTCGAACTTCGGGTCGCCTGCGGCGCGCTGCTCCCAGGTCACCATGTTCAGGTCGCTGTTGTTGAGCACCATGATGACGAAGGGCGCACGCGGCCAGCGGGGCCAGTCGCGTGCGAGCGTGATGAGGCCGTTCATGCCGATCATCTGCATCGCGCCGTCGCCCACCAGCGCGATCACCGGCCGCTCGGGATGGGCGTACTTGGCCGCGATGGCATAGGGCACCGCCGGGCCCATGGTGGCCAGCCCGCCGGAGAGCGAGCCCATCATGCCGGCGCGAAACTTCAGGTCGCGCGCATACCAGGCCGCGATGGAGCCGGAATCTGCCGTGAGGATGCAGCCCTCGGGCAGGCGCGGCGACAGTTCCCAGAACACACGCTGCGGATTGACCGGCTGCGCCTCGTTCATCGCACGCGCCTCCAGCACCCGCCACCAGCGCGCGACGTTGTCCTCGATCTCCTCGCGCCAGGCGCGGTCGGTCTTCTGCTGCAGCAGCGGCAGCAGCGCGTCCAGCGTGGCGGCGCTGTCGCCGACCAGGTTCACTTCCATCGGATAGCGCATGGACAGGCGCCGCCCGTCGATGTCGATCTGCACGCCGCGCGCCTGGCCTTCGGCCGGCAGGAACTCCGAATAGGGGAAGCTCGAGCCCACCATCAGCAAGGTGTCGCAGCCGTTCATCATCTGCCAGCTCGGCTGCGTGCCCAGCAGGCCGATGGCGCCGGTGACGAAGGGCAGCGCATCCGGCACCGCCGCCTTGCCGAGCAGCGCCTTGGCGATGCCGGCGTTCAGGCGCTCGGCCACCTGCACCAGGGCATCACCCGCGTGCAGCGCACCGGCGCCCGCAAGGATGGCCACACGCCGGCCGGCGTTGAGCACCTCGGCGGCGGCGCGCAGGCCGTCGTCGTCCGGGCGCAAGGCGCGGCCCGTCCAGCCGATGCCGCTGTGCACCGTGCCGTGCTTGCGCGGCGGCTGCTCCACCGCCTCCATGTCCTGCAGGTCGTGCGGCACGATGACGCAGGTCACCGTGCGCCGGTCGCGTGCGATGCGCACCGCGCGGTCGATCAGGTGGCGCGCCTGCGCCGGCACGGTGGCCATGTGCACATATTCATGCGCCACGTCCTTGAACAGGCTGACGAGGTCGACCTCCTGCTGGTAGTCGCCGCCCAGCGCGGCACGCGCCTGCTGGCCGACGATGGCCACCACCGGTTGGTGGTCGGCCTTGGCGTCGTACAAGCCGTTGAGCAGGTGGATGGCGCCCGGCCCCGAGGTGGCCAGGCACACGCCGACCTCGCCGGTGAACTTGGCATGGCCGGTGGCCATGAAGGCGGCCAGTTCCTCGTGCCGCGCCTGCACGAACGCCAGCTTGTCGCTGGCACGGTCCATCGCGCCCATCAGGCCGTTGATGCCGTCGCCCGGATAACCGTAGATGCGGCGCACGCCCCATTCGTGCAGTCGTTGCAGCATCTGGTCGGCGACGGTGATGGCCATGGTGTCCTCCGAAGGCAGGCGGAAACACCGTGCGCGGCAAGTGCCGTTCCCCCTGAGGCGGCGCGCCGCACACGGCCTCGGTTAGGGTGCCGCATGACCGACGACTCGCAGATCCTGGTGCCCGACTCCTTCATCGCGGTGTACAGCGATGCCCGCCGGCGCCTGACCGCCCGGCGCGAGGTGATCACCGCGCGCTACGAACTCTGCGAGGACATGGCGCAGATGCTGGTCGAGCATTGCCGTACCGTGCACTTTCGCGACGGCGTGGACGATGCGCAGATCCTCGACCGCTGCCTGCGCGGCCTGCTCACCGAGCCGGCCACCGTGAGCGCGGACGAAGCCCGCTGGGTGGTGCAGCGCTGCGCCGAACTGCTGGACTGGCGCTGGGCACCGCCGCCGGCCGGCGAAGCCGATCCCGGCTGACAGCGTCGCCCGGGCGAGGAACGCGGCTTGCCGTCTCCCGCAACACACGGGCCCCGAGCCGTCACACTTCCGCCATGCCCCTGCCGACCTTCCACTTCGACAACAGCTACGCCCGCGACCTGCCCGGCATGTATGTCGAATGGTCGCCGGCCGCCGTGCCGGCGCCCGAGCTGCTGTTTCTCAACCACGCGCTCGCCACCGAACTGGGGCTGGACCCCGCCGCGCTCGACAGCCCCGAAGGCGCCGCGCTCTTCGCCGGCAACAGCGTGCCCGCCGGCGCCCAGCCGCTGGCGCAGGCCTATGCCGGCCATCAGTTCGGCGGCTTCTCGCCGCAACTCGGCGACGGCCGCGCGGTGCTGCTGGGCGAGGTGATCGACCGCCACGGCCAGCGCCGCGACATCGCCTTCAAGGGCTCCGGCCGCACGCCGTTCTCGCGCGGCGGCGACGGAAAGGCTGCCGTCGGGCCGATGCTGCGCGAGGTGCTGATCGGCGAGGCCATGCATGCGCTGGGCATCCCCACCACGCGCGCGCTGGCGGTGGCCGCCACCGGCGAGCCGGTGATGCGCGAGCAGCCGCTGCCCGGCGCCGTGCTCACCCGCGTGGCCGCCAGCCATCTGCGCGTGGGCACCTTGCAGTTCTTCGCTGCGCGCGGCGACATCGAACGCCTGCGCCGCCTGGTCGACTACACCATCGCCCGCCACGACCCGGCACTCGCCGGCACGCCGCAACGCGAGCTCGGCCTGCTGCGCGCCGTGGCCGCCCGGCAGGCGGCGCTGGTCGCGCAATGGATGAACGTCGGCTTCATTCACGGCGTGATGAACACCGACAACATGACGATCTCGGGTGAGACCATCGACTACGGCCCCTGCGCCTTCATGGAGGCCTACGACCCGCGCGCGGTCTTCAGCTCCATCGACCGCGACGGCCGCTACGCCTACGCCAACCAGCCGCTGATCGCCCGCTGGAACCTCGCGCGCCTGGCGGAGGCGCTGCTGCCGCTGATGGTCGAGGACGACAGCGAGGCCGCCGGCCAGCGTGCCGTTGCACAGGCCACCGAAGTGATCGACGCCTTTCCCGGCCTGTACGACGCGGCGCTGCGCGAGGGTCAGCGTGCCAAGCTGGGCCTCGCCGCCAGCACCGATCCCGCCGCCGATGCTGCACTTGCTGACGACTGGCTGGCGCTGCTGCAGGCGCAGCGGGTGGATTTCACGCTCGGCTGGCGGCGGCTTGCGGATGCGGCGGCAGGCGACGAGGCACCTCTGCGCGCGCTCATGGCCGAGCCGCAGGCGGCCGACGCCTGGCTGGCCCGTTGGCGCCAACGCTGCGCGGAGGACGGCGGCGATGCCGGCGCGCGCGCGGCGCGCATGCGGTGCGTCAGCCCGTATGTGATCGCGCGCAACCACCGCGTGGAGGAAGCGCTGGCTGCCGCCTCGGACGAGGCCGACCTCGCCCCCTTCGAACGCCTGCTGGCCGCGCTGCGCCGGCCCTGGGACGAGGACCCGGACCAGGCGCCGTACGCCGAACCGGCGCCGGCAGCGGTGACGGCGGGGTATCGCACGTTCTGCGGGACTTGAGCCACGGGAGTCCCTGTCCCGTTCGGGCTGAGGTATCGAAGCCCTTTCTCTCCACCCCCGTTCGAGCTGACGTATCGAAGCCCTTTCTCTCCACCCCGTTCGGGCTGAGGTATCGAAGCCCTCTTGGCGCGCGCCCTCCCTTCGATACCTCAGGGCAGTCGGAAATGCACCTCAGGGCGAACAGACGGTGAGAAGTACGGACTCAGTATTTGCGCCCGCCCACGAAACCGCTCCGGCTGAGGTCATCGAAGCCCCCTCGCCCCGACCCCTTGACCTTCCCATCATGGGAACCTCTAGGCTGCAAACGACATCGAACCCGTCTCCCGAGGACCCCGTGTGAACAGCCGCCGCCCCACCGATTCAAACTCCCAGGACATCCGCCTTCCGATCGAGGGCATGACCTGTGCCTCCTGCGTCGCTCGGGTCGAGAAGGCACTGGCCGCCGTGCCGGGCGTCCATACCGCGAGCGTCAACCTCGCCACCGAACAGGCCACGGTGCAAGCCGAGGCCAATGTCCCGCCCGATGCCCTCACCGCCGCGGTACGCCGGGCCGGCTACGAGGTCGCCAGCACCGAAACCACGCTGCGCATCGAGGGCATGACCTGCGCCTCCTGTGTGGCGCGGGTGGAGAAGGCGTTGCGCGCGGTGCCGGGCGTGTCGCAGGCCAGCGCCAACCTCGGCACCGAGACGGCACGGGTGAGCATGCTTTCCACCGTGCCGCTGTCGGCGCTCACCGCCGCGGCCGAGAAGGCCGGCTACAGCGCCGCCGCGTTCGACGCGGCCAAGCCCCAGGCACCGGCCCGGCTGCCGGCGTGGTGGCCGGCGGCCGTGGCCGCGCTGCTCACGATCCCGCTCGTCGCCCCCATGCTGCTGCAGCCCTTCGGCATCGAGTGGATGCTGCCCGGCTGGCTGCAGCTCGCGCTGGCCACGCCGGTGCAGTTCTGGCTCGGCGCGCGCTTCTACCGCGCCGGCTGGAAGGCGCTGCGCGCGGGCACGGGCAACATGGACCTGCTGGTGGCGCTGGGCACGTCCGCGGCCTACGGGCTGTCGACCTGGTTGCTGTTCACGCACCGCGGCGACGGCATGCCGCATCTCTACTACGAAGCCTCGGCGGCCATCGTCACGCTGGTGCTGCTCGGCAAATGGCTGGAGGCGCGCGCCAAACGCCAGACGGCGGACGCGATCCGCGCGCTGAACGCGCTGCGCCCGTCCACCGCCCG
>JBIQKU010000059.1:0-18728 GCA_044506225.1 Rubrivivax sp.
GATTGGGGAATGGGTTTTGGCGGAGAGCGCTTCGACAGGCTCAGCGCGAACGGGTTGTCCAATGGGGTGCTTCGACAGGGCGAGGTCTTGCCTTCAGTCCTGAGCCGATCGAAGGGTCAGCACTAGCGGAACTTTGATGACGAGCGCTTCCATACCTCAGCGCGAACGGATTGGGGGACCGGGTTTCGGCGGGGGGCGATTCGACAGGCCCAGCGCGAACGGTTTGGAAGGGAGCGTGTCCGCGCGCGAGCGCGCTTCCGCACGCTCACCGCGAACGGCTTGGACCGTGAGGTCCCCAGCCCAGGCCTATTCACTCGCCACCCGCGCCGCCGTCTCACTCGCATCGAACACGATGCGCGCCGGCCATGGCTGCCATCTGGTGCCGAGCGCCGCATGGTTCGGGTCACCGTCTCGCGCGAAGGCACCCAGGCTTTGCATCATCAGCTGCGACAACGCCTCGCGCCCCGGCCGGTTGGCGCGGGTGAAGGAGAAGTTGGCGTAGAGCGACGGGCCGAAGTTGCCGAAGACGAAGGGCAGGTCGAAGGCGTGGGCGGCGCCGTAGATGACGTCGAAGGGGGCGGGCAGTTCGTCCCAGTCGAAGCGGTAGTGCCACACCGCGCTCTGCTGCGACTTCAGGGCGTTGAGCATGTCGTCGCGGATGGCGCCGAACCAGATGCTGCCGAGCTTGTCGCTGCGGGCGTTGAAGCCGGTGCCGGGCGCGTCGACCGGCAGGTAGCGCGCCGGGATCCACTGCTCGACCGTCGTGGTCGGTGGCGCTTCGGGGTCGTAGCGGTACGCCATGTCGAAGACGGCGGCGTCGTCCAGCAGGCGGCCGCTGGCGCCGCCGAGGTCGGGGCGCAGGGCGAAGAGCTGGGGGAAGAGCTTGGTCTCGTCGCGCGTGTTGCCGGCCAGCACCGGCACCCGCAGGTACTGTCCGTCGCGCACGCCGCGGATGGGATCGGTGGCGACCACCCAGCCGTCGGGAATCGGGTTGGCGCCCGACATGCGCCGGGCCGCGAGCCGGGTGTGCACTGTGGCGAGCACCGCATCCGCCGGCCGCGCACGCAGGTAGTCGGCGAGCTGCTGCGGCGTGCGTGAGGCGATGAAGGCCTTGGCCGCGGCTTCGTCGGCGGCGCGGCCGTCGGCGATGAGCGACTCCACGAGCAGCGCCTCGCCGCGCGTTTCCCACACCTTCTTCGGCAGCACGCCGGGGATGGCGCCGGGCGGCAGCGTGGCGGCGGTGGACAGCCCGCCGCTCAGGGCGATGAGGCGGTGGAACAGCGGCGCGGGCCGCGCGCTGACCATGGGCGAGCTCAGCAGCGCATAGACATTCACCGCGCCGGCGGATTCGCCCATCAGCGCGACGCGCTTCGGGTCGCCGCCGAAGTGCGCGATGTTCGCCTGCACGAACTCCAGCGCCTTGGCGATGTCCAGCAGCGCGAAGTTGCCCGAGTCGCCCGCGCGGTCGCCGGTGTCGAGCGCGGCCAGGTCGAGGAAGCCGAAGATGCCCAGCCGGTAGTTGACCGAGACCACCACCGCATCGGCGGTGCGTGCGAGCGTGGCGCCGTCGTACACCGGGTCGGCGGTGTAGCCGGTGATGTTGCTGCCGCCGTGCACCCACACGATGACCGGCCGCGGCACGGTGGCGGGTTTCGCCGGCGCCCAGACGTTGAGGTAGAGGCAGTCTTCCGAACCCAGCGGCTGGCCGAGCGTGGTGCCGATGGTGCCGTCGTAGCGGTTGTTCAGCCCCGGGCCGTACATGCGGCCGGTCTGCTTGCAGGCGCTCGCGAACTGCGTGGCGGGCCGCACCGCGCGCCAGGCCTGTGGATCGACCGGCGCGCGCCAGCGCAATTCGCCCACGGGCGGTGCGGCAAAGGGCACGCCCTTCCAGCTGTAGGTGCCGTTCGTGGCGCTGTCGTCGCTGCCCGCCACCGGGCCGAAGCGGGTGTGGCGCAGCGTGGGCGCGTCGCCCGCCGGCGTGTGCGTGCAGGCCTGCAGCAGCAGGACGAACGCGGCCAGCCCGGCAAGCGCCGCGGCGGCGCGTGTGCGTGTATGTGTGCGTGTGTTCATGGCCGGCTCACCCGACGGTGATGTTGGCGGTGCGGATGACCTGCGCCCACTTGCGCGCCTCCGACTCGATGAAGGCGGCGAACTGCGCCGGCGTGCCGCCGCGAGGCTGCAGGCCGACGGCTTCGGCCTTGCGCAGCACCTCGGCGTCTGCGAGTGCGGCGTTGGCCACCTCGTTCACCCGGGCGATCACCGGCGCCGGCGTGCCGGCGGGTGCGAGCAGGCCGTACCAGCCATAGCCGACGAGGTCGGGGTAGCCGAGTTCGCGGAAGGTGGGCGCATCGGGGTAGATGGCGCTGCGTTCCTCGGTGGCCACGGCCAGCACGCGCAGCTTGCCGGCCTTGATGTGCGGCATGGCCGAGGCGATGGAGGTGAGCGTGGCATCGATGCGCCCGGCCAGCAGCTCCACATAGGCGCTGGCGTCGCCGCGGTACTGGATGTTCAGGCCCTTGACCTTGGACGAGATGAACAGCAGCTCGGCCGTGAGGTGCGGCGCCGAGGCCGCGCCCGGCGAGCCGAAGGTGAGGCCGTTGGTTTGCGCCTTGCCGTACTTCAGCAGGTCGGCCAGCGTCTTGTGCGGCGAGTCGGCATTGACGATGAGGAACAGCGGCGCGATGGCCGTGCTGATGATGGGCGCGAAATCCTTTCGCACGTCGTAGGGCAGCGCCGGGTACAGCGCCTCGCCGATGGCGATGGGCGCGGCGGCATGCAGCAGCACGCTGCCGTCGGCCGGCGCGCGCGCCACGTGTTCGTTCGCGATGCGTGTGCCCGCGCCGGCCTTGTTCTCCACGACGAAGGGCTGGCCCAGCGTGTCCTCGAAGTACTTGCCGAGGATGCGCGTGAGGATGTCGCTCGCGCCACCCGCGCCGTAGGGCGAGACCAGGCGCACCGATGCGGCGGGCCAGGACTGGCCGAAGGCGGGCAGGACGGACGAGCCGAGCGCGGCCGCGGCGGCGCCCAGCAGATGGCGGCGGGTGAAGGTCATGGCGATGTCTCCTTGTGGTCGTGGTGGCGTCGGATCACACCCGCCGTATCGGCGGGTACTCGTAGCGGAACGCGAGGTGGGCGGCGCGCGGCTGGTACAGCCGCAGCACCACGTAGAAGAGTTCGCCGGCCGGTGCGGGCAGCCAGTTGTGGCCGGGGCCCGGGTCGTCAGCCTGGATGCGGATCACGAGCGAGCCGTCGGCGTCCTGCCGCAGCCCCGGCGTGCGGTCGCCGATGGAATGGCGCCCGATGGGGTTGGCCACGAACAGGCAGTCGCTGCGGCGGTACAGCGTGAGCGACCAGAACGCATCCACCCGCGGCCCGGCATCGGGCGCAAAGCGCAGCTCGTAGGCCTGGCTGCCGTTGAGCGGCTCGCCGTCGGCATCGACTTCGGCCGTGGGGTACATGGCCTCTTCCATGCCCAGCGCGCCGATGAGGTTGCGCGCGACGCGTGCACGCGTCAGCACGTCGTCGCCCCAGTGCGTGCGCACCGTGGCCGGAATCGCCCAGCCCTGGCCGAGCGCATGCGGCTGCTCCAGCCGGCGCAGTTCGTCGAACACCTGCGGCAGCCGCTCGGCCACCGCGTGTTCGGGCAGCGGCCAGGTGAGGCGCTCGCCGCCCTGCACCGGGTTGCGCCGCAGCGCGTCGTCCACCGCGGCGTTGTAGTGCGCGGCGGTCGGTGTGCCCACCGCCGGCAGGCCCAGGCTCGCGTCCAGCCGCGAGGCGGCGGGGCGGCCGTCGAGCCGGCGGATCGCCAGTTGCGCCTGCAATTGCCGCACGCGGGCGATGTCGTGCTCGTCGGGGTCCACGAGGATGCGACCGATGAGCCACACGTCCGCCCCGGGTGCGGCGATCACGCGCGACACGCCGGGCGGCACCTCGCCCGTCCAGTTCGGCCCGTGCACCAGCGTGCGCTGCGCGCGGTTGCCGCTGGTGCGGCGGCCGATGTACGCGAAGGGGTTGGTCCAGGCGTCGAGCAGGCCCAGCGTCCAGTAGCGCTCGCCCATGTCGGGCGAGTCGATCAGCACCGGGCCGTCGGCGAGATCCAGCCAGGCGTTGCTGTAGAGCGTGTCGTTGTTCGGACTCACCACCTCGCGGTCCGCGGGCCCGAGCAGGCGCTGCGTGTGCGTGAACTGGTTCACCCAGCGCATGCCCGAGCCCGGATCGTCGGCGGCAAAGCCGAACTCGGCATGCCGGCGTGCGGTGGTGGAGGCGCGCATGCGCATCATCTCGAACAGCGGCAGGGTCTGGATGAGTGCGTCGCGCACGGTGGTCTCGTTCGTCATCGTCGGTCCTGGTCTCGAAAGCATGTCGTGCGGCGGTTCAGGCGACGGTGCGGGCATCGCGCAGTGCCGCGATCTCGGCGTCGCTGTAGCCCGCGTCGCGCAGCAGCGTGTCGGTGTCGGCGCCGGGTTCGGGCGCGGCTGCGGGCGCGGGGCGTGCGGCTTCGCCGAATCGATAGGGCAGGCCGACGACGCGATAGCCGGGCCCCTCGGCCGACGGCGTGTTCACCAGGATGCCGCTCGCGGCGATGTCGGGGCTGTCCAGCACCTGCGCATAGCTGCGCACCGCGCCGGCCACGATCTGCTGCCCGCCCAGGCGCTGCACGCATTCGGCGCTGCTGAACTCGCACAGGCAGTCCTTCAGCACCGCGCGCAGCGCCTCGCGGTTCTCGACGCGGCGTGTGTTGGTGGCAAAGCGCGGGTCGGTCGCCAAATCTTCGCGGCCCAGCACCTGGCACAGCCGCGCCCAGTGCTCCTCCGCATAGGCCGAGAGCACGATGTGGCCGTCGCGTGTGGGCAGCACCTCCGCGGCCGGCGCGTTGTGCGGCTGGCCGTCGCCGATGCGCGTGGGCTCGGGCCCGCCGCCGAGGTAGTCGCACCAGGTCGAGGCCTGCAGGTGCATGGCGACTTCGAGCAGCGAGGTCTCGAGCGTCTCGCCGACGCCGCTGCGTTCGCGCCCGAAGAGCGCGGCCAGCACTGCCTGCGCGCCCAGGTGCGCCGCGGCCGCATCGATGATGGGCACGCCCACCTTCTGCGGCGGCCGGCCGGGCTCGCCGGTCACCGACATGAGGCCGCTCTCGGCCTGCGCCGCGATGTCGTAGCCCGGGCGATCGCTCGAAGGCCCGCGGCTGCCGAAGCCGGAGATGGACAGATAGATCACCCGCGGAAAGCGCGCACGCACCACCTCGGGCGCGAGGCCCAGCTTGGCCACGGCGCCCGGGCGCAGGTTCTGGATCACCACGTCGCTGCGCCCGATCAGCCGCATCGCCACCTCGCGGCCGCGTTCGCTCTTCAGGTCCAGCGCGATGGAACGCTTGCCGCGGTTGTAGGCGCGCACCATGGACTCGCCGTAGCGGCCGATGTGTCGCGCCTGGTCGCCGGCCATGGGCTCGACCTTGATGACCTCCGCGCCCAGCTCCGCCAGCGTCATCGCCGCTCCCGGGCCGGCGATGTACTGCCCGAGATCGATGACACGCACGCCGCGCAGCGGGGTCGCCGGCGCGCGCTCGGGCATCGGCCGTGGATTCTCGGGGCGGGGCTCGCCGCGCATCGTATGTCTCCGAAGGCTTGCCGGAGTCGTTCGCCCCGGTCGGAACGCACCATAGGGAGAAATCACTTCACCGAAAACTCGATAATCCTGATGTTGTGATCACCAATGGTTATCACGGATCACCGGGAGGCAGCGCACAGATGGCGACTTCGGGCTTGGACTTTCTGGTTCGCCGATTGCGGCTGCGGCACTTCGAGCTGCTGGTGAAGCTGGCAGACACCGGCACGCTGCGCGGCGCGGCCGAGCGGCTCAACCTGAGCCAGCCGGCGATCAGCAAGATGCTGGTCGAGATCGAGCAGGCCTTCGGCGCGCGGCTGTTCGAGCGCAGCCGCCAGGGCGTGAAGGCCAATCCTTTCGGCCTCGCCGCCATGCACCATGCCCGCATCATCCTCGGCGAGTTGTCGCGCGCCACCGACGAAATGGACGCCATGCGCACCGGTGCCGCGGCGCTGGTGCGCGTGGGCACGCTGTCGGTGACGGCGGCGGTGCCGGCGGCCGTCGTCGACCTGCAGTCGCGCATGCCGGGCGCGGCGGTGCAGATCCGCGAAGGGCGTGTGCAGGAGCTGATGCATCGCCTGCTCGACGGCGAGCTCGACTGCGTGTTCGGCGCCATCACGCCCGAGGTGTTGGCCAGCGAGTCGCTGCAAGGCCTGCAGTCCGAGGTGCTGCTCGAGGACAGGCTGTGCGTGCTCGCGTCGGTGGCCAACCGCCAGGCGCGCCGGCGGGGCCTGCGCTGGGTCGACCTGCTGGCCGACCGCTGGGTGGCGCCGCCGCGCGAGACGCTGGTGCGCCAGGCCTTCATGACGGCCTTCATGAACGAAGGGCTGGATCCGCCGGTGCCGGTGATCGAGGCCATGTCTTCGGTGACCGTGGGCACGGTGCTGCGCATGGACCCCTCGCTGCTGTGCGCCGTGCGCGGCGAACATGCACGCGACGAGATAGCACGCGGCGGTGTGCGGCAGGTGGCGGTGTCGCCCGCCATCGGCCTGCCGCCCCTGTGCCTGTTCACCCGGGGCGACGGCTTCGAGCATCCCCTGGTGGTGCGTGAGTTCGCGCATGCACTCAGGAGGGCGACGAGCGGCGCGTCGTCATCATCACGCGGCGCGGCGCGGCGCCATGGCGAAGGCGCACCGCAGCGATGCCACACCAGCCGGGCTTTGCCGAGCCCGCGGCATGACACGAAGGAGAAGCGGCAATGAACAAGGTCTGCATCGTCGGCGCCGGCGCGATCGGCGGCTTCATCGGCACACGGCTGGCCGCGGCCGGCCGGGTGCAGGTGAGTGCGCTGGCACGCGGCGCGACGCTGGCTGCGTTGCGCTCGCACGGCTGGCGGCTGCGCAGTGCCGACGGCGATCTGCAAGGCACGGCGCAGGCGGCGGCGAGCGCGGCCGAGCTGGGCGTGCAGGACCTGGTGGTGATCGCCGTCAAGGGCCCGGCACTCACCGAGGTCGCACGCGGCATCGCGCCGCTGATCGGGCCGCACACCGTGGTGCTGCCGGCGATGAACGGTGTGCCCTGGTGGTTCTGCGCCGGCCTGCCGGGTTTCGACGCGCCGCTGGCGAGCGTGGACCCGGGCGGCGCGATCGCCGCGGCGATTCCCTTCGCGCAGGTGCTGGGCTGCGTGGTGCATGCGAGCACCGCCGTGGCCGAGCCCGGCGTGGTGCAGCACAGGATGGGCCGGGGCCTCATCGTCGGCGAGCCGCGCGGCGGGCGCAGCGAACGCGCGCAGGCGGTGTGCGATCTGCTCGCGCATGCCGGCTTCGATGTGGCGCTGAGCGAGGATGTGCGCTACGACATCTGGTACAAGCTCTGGGGCAACCTGACGATGAACCCGGTGAGCGCACTCACCGGCGCCACCATCGACCGGGTGCTTGCCGACCCGCTGGTGCGCGCCTTCTGCTCGGATGCGATGCACGAAGCCGCGGCACTCGGCGCGCGCATCGGCTGCGCGATCGCGCAGACCCCCGAAGACCGCCACGCGATCACCGCGAAGCTCGGCGCCTTCAAGACGTCGATGCTGCAGGACGTGGAAGCGGGCCGCACGATCGAACTCGATGCCATCGTCGGTGCGGTCGCCGAGATCGGCCGGCGCCTCGGCGAGCCGGTGCCGCACATCGAGGCCTTGTTCGGGCTCACGCGCCTGTTCGGGCAGGTGCGCGGCTTGTATCCGCAGGGCGAGGGCTGAGCGGGGCGGGTGCTGGGCCACGCGTTCGCTTCGCCGCAAGCCATCGCTCTCCCAGAACCCGTTCGGGCTGAGCCTGTCGAAGCCCCGTTCGGTGGGCGCACAGGGGCACTTCGACAAGCTCAGTGCGAACGGGTGGAGGATGGCGCGCGGACCTGACTCCGGAGCCGCCGCAACCGGTTTGTATTCGGACAACCCGCTCCCAACAACCCGTTCGGGCTGAGCCTGTCGAAGCCGCGTGGTGTGCGCCAAGGGGCACTTCGACAAGCTCAGTGCGAACGGGTGGGGGATGGCGCGCGGACCTGGCTCCGGAGCCGCCGCAACCGGTTTGTGCTCGGACAACCCGCTCCCAACAACCCGTTCGGGCTGAGCCTGTCGAAGCCGCGTGGTGTGCGCCAAGGGGCACTTCGACAAGCTCGGTGCGAACGGGTGGGGGAGGCGATCGGACCGGGCTCCGCAGCCGCCGCAACTGGTTTGTCTTCCGACAACCCGTTGCCAACAACCCGCTCGGGCTGAGCCTGTCGAAGCCCGCGTGGTGTGCGCCGAGAGGCACTTCGACAAGCTCAGTGCGAACGGGTGGTGGTGACGAACGGGCGGGAGGTGACGAACGGGCGGGAGTTGACGAACGGGCGGGGATGGCGAACGGGCCGGCATGGCGAACGCAAGAAGCGCGATCGCCACCAATGGCCGGGTCGCCGCCGTTGACCATCACGGCGGCGCTGCTTACGCTGTCCCGTCTGCCACGCCTGCGGAGGTGCTCTTCCGATGTTCCTGTCCAGCCGCGAGCATGCGCTGCTGCATCGGTGTCTGGCCCTGCTCAACGAGGAGCTGGACGAGCGGTCCATGCGAGGCCTGCTGGGTCCGCTGCTGCTCGAGCTGCTGCGGGCCGACCAGCTCGCCTCCTATGCCTGGGACGCCGCCACACGGCGCTTCGTGCATCGGGTGTCGCTGCACATGGCCGACACCAACCTCGACCGCTACGAGGCCTGGTTCATGTTCCGCGACCCCATCACCTTCGAGCTGCAGAAGCGCCGCCATGCCACGCTGGTGAGCGAGGTGATGCCGCATGCGCAGCTGCGCCGCACCGAGTTCTTCAACGACTTCCTCGCGCGCGATGGCCTGCATTGGGGCATCAACCTGCATGCCTTCGACGGCGAACAGCCCATGGCCGATTTGCGCATCTGGCGCGCGCGGCATCGGCGCGAATTCGAGCCGCGCGACAAGCAGTTGCTGGAGCTGCTGGAGCCGGCCTTCGTGGGCGCAATGCGGCGTGGGCAGGCGAGCGTCGCCAGCGCCGCGAACGAGCTGCACACCCGCCCCACGCCCAGTGCGCGGGAGGCGCAGGTGGCGCGCTGCGTGGCGCGCGGGCTCACCGACAAGCAGATCGCGCGCGAGCTGTCGATCTCGCTGTCCAGCGTGCGCACCTACCTGCGCCGGCTGTGCGAGAAGCTGGGCGTGAGCCGGCGCGCCGCGCTGGCCCATGCGGTCTCGCGCCTGGACGATCAGCGTCCCGACTGAGCGGGGCCCGTTTCTCCCCGCCGCCCCCTCACCCCGGCCCTCTCCCCCAGAGGGGGAGAGGGGGCAGGCCTCGACGCATGCAGGAGACAGTGGGGTTCAGCGCGTGCGCGCCGGCGCCTTGGCCGCCGGCACGCGGCCCAGCACCGCCTCCACGGCCATGCCGATCGCGACCAGCCGGCGGTCGCTGCCGGCCGGGCCGTCGAGCTCCAGCCCCAGCGGCACCTTCACTGCCGTGCCCATGCCCATGGGCAGCTGCACACCGGGGATGCCGGCATTGCTGCCCGGGTCGGTGTTCTGGATGTAGAGCAGGAAGTTCTCGAGGCTGCTGGACTCCGGCGTGGCCGCCATCGCCGCATGCGGCGTAGTCGGGAACACCAGCGCATCCAGCCGGTGCGTCGCGAAGGTGTCGGCATACAGCCGCTGCAGGGCCGGGCGCTGCGTGGCCATCGCCGCTTCGTACACCGGCCGCGCGGCGACGGTGCCGTTCGGGCCGGGCAGCAGGCGCGGCAACACCAGGCCCTGGTAGGTGGCCTTCACGTCGGGGCTGGCGATGCCGGCGGCCAGCGTGCGGATGTCCAGGCCCGGCCGGTAGCGCGCGAGGTAGGCCGTCATGTCGTCATAGGCCTCGTACAGCGCAAGCGGAAAGCCGACCGCCGCGTTCAGCGCGGCGAGCCCCGGCATCTGCACTTCCACCACCGTCACGCCGGCCGTGCGCAGCCGGGCGAGTGCGGCGTCGAAGGCGGCGCGGGTGTCCGCATCCAGGTTGGCGAGGAAATCCGGCGCGACGCCCAGGCGCACCGTGCGCAGATCGGCCGCGGTGGCGCGCGGCGCGCCGGTCATCACCCGGTCGAGCAGTTCGACGTCCGCCATCGTCACCGCCATGGGCCCGGCGGTGTCGCGGGTGCGCGAGATGGGGGCGATGCCATCCTGCGCATAGCGGCGCACCGTCGGTCGCAACGTGGCGCAGCCGTTGAAGGCGCAGGGAATGCGCAGCGAGCCGCCGGTGTCCGTGCCCAGCGCCGCCGGCGCCATGCGTGCACCCAGCGCCGCGCCGCTGCCCGCGGACGAACCGCCCGACGCGCGCGAGGGGTCGTAGGCATTGCGCACGCCCGGCTGCGGCCCGGTGTTGAACGCCGGGTTGTAGCCGGAGATGCCGAAGGCCAGTTCGTGCAGATTGGTCTTGCCCAGCACGATGGCGCCGGCCGCGCGCAGGCTCGCGACGACCGGCGCGTCGGCGGCCGGCACGAAGTCGCGCAGCGCCGGTGTGCCGGCGGTGGCGGGCAGGCCGGCGACCTGGATGTTGTCCTTGATCACCACCGGCACACCTTCCAGCGCCCGGCAGGGCGCGCCGCCCGCGCGGCGGCGGTCGGACTCGCGTGCGGCGGCGAGTGCGCCGGCCTCGTCCAGCGTGACGAAGGCATTGAGATCGCTGCGCGCCTTGGCGCGCGCGAGATAGGCCTGGGTGACGGCGACGGCCGGCACGCGGCCGCTGCACACCGCGGCGACCACGTCGCTGGCCGACCAGCGGTCGATGTCGGGCGCGGCCGTGCGCGGGCCGGCGGCGCAGCCGGCGAGCGCGAGCGCCGCGGCCAGCCAGGAGAGAGACGGGAGGGACAGGCGTGCAGTCATCGGGCGACTCCGCGAGCTGAGGGACTCACATCGTCTGCATGATGGCCGCGGCTGTCTGTCCTCAGGAATCACGACAGGGCCGCGCCGGCCTCAACCGGGCCGGCGGCCGAACATGATGATGGCCATGCCGGCGAGGCTCACCGCCACGCCCAGCCAGTCGGAAGCGCTGGGCCGCACCTTGTCCACCAGCATCAGCCACAGCATGGCCACGCTGATGTACACGCCGCCATAGGCCGCATAGACGCGGCCGGCGGCGGTCGGGTGCAGCGTGAGCAGCCAGGCGAAGAGCGCCAGGCTCGCCGCGCCCGGCAGCAGCAGCCAGGCCGACTTGTCCTGCTTGAGCCAGAGGTAGGGCAGGTAGCAGCCGACGATCTCGGCCAGCGCCGTGGCGGCGAACAGCGCGAAAGGTCTTGAGCAGGTCCATCGCGGCATTGTCGATCGCCGCCGGCGCTGCACGCGAAGCAGGCGATGCAGGCCGCGGCCCGCATCGCCATCACGCTAGTTCACGCAGCGGAAGGAGGAGGCCGCGTTGACGTCGCCCGAGCCGGTGTACTGCGGCCAGGTCGGGTACTCGCACAGCGGGCGCGTGCGGCCCGGCACGCCGACGGTGTCGGTCGTGATCTGGTCGCTGGGCGCCACACCTTCCTCGGCCCACTGCTCCAGCGCCGTCAGCGAATCCCAGGTGGCGTTGAACACGGTGCTCACCGCGTGGCCGTAGCCCGGCACTTCGTAGTAGCGCGCGAAGCTGTCGACCGTCGCACTGCCCATCAGCGCCTGCAGGCGCTGGTAGTACTGCTCGGTCGCGCGCGTGCTCACCAGCACGTCCGACTGGCCATGCGCCAGCAGCAGCTTGCCGCCGCGTGCGGCGAAGGCCGAGATGTCGGGGCTGACATCGAGCTGGGTGCTGAGCTGGCTCAGCCGGTTGGCCCAGGGGCCCGGGTTCTCGGGGTCGAGCGACAGCGAATCGAAGGACGGATCGCGCGTGACGAGGTGCTTGATGTGCTGGTCCATCATCACGCTGATGTACGGCGCCGTCGTCGGCATCGGCATCGCCGGCTGCGAGGTGCCGAAGGCGAGGAAGGTGACGGTGGGCTGCAGCGGCGAAGGATTGCTGGTGATGCCCAGGTCCGAACCCCACACGTTGTAGCCCGGGTAGCCGGTGGAGCCGCTCGCCAGGGGGAAGTTGAACTGCGTGGCCGTGTCGATGGTCTTGAGCGCCGTGATCTGCGCATCCGACAGGCAGGTGTCGCCGGTGTCGGCGCCGCCCGGGCAGCGCAGCGGTGCGCCGTTCACCGTCGCCACCGCCGGATCGAAGCTGGCGTTGCAGCGCAGCTGGTCGCTGATGAGGCCGTCTTCCACGCCGTCGAGCCCGTCGCAGGCTTCGAGCGACGCCTCCAGCAGCAGCGCACGCTTGGGCGTGTTCGGATAGGCCCCTGGCTGCGCGAGCGCCCGGTTCATGCGGTGGCCGCCCAGCTGCGCCGACAAATGATTCCAGGCGGGGTACCAGGCGATGGCGCCGTCCCAGTCGGCCGGCCAGCGCTGGATCACCTGCACGGCCTCGCGCCCGCCGGTGGAGCCGCCGGCGAAATACGACTTGCTCGCGCCGTCCACCGCATAGCGTGCCTTGACCAGGAACATGGCCGCGTCGCGCGTCTTCTTCAGCGCGTCGCCGGCGAAGTTGCGCACCGCTTCTTCGCTGGCGCCGAAGGAGGCGTCCTGCGAACCGAGCGCGCCGGCCTGGTGGCCGGAGTCGCTCGCGAAGGTGGCATAGCCGCGCCCGAGCGGCGTGGGCTGGTCGGTCGGGCCGGCCGGCACATTGCCGGCCACGTTCGGAATGCTGCCGTTGAAGCCGCCGCCGCCGAACATCATCACCTTGCTGTTCCACTCCGTGGGCAGGGCGGTGCGGAAGCGGATCTCCGGTGCGTCCGGGTCCACGGGGGCGATGCTGGCCGTCACCAGGCAGTGTTCGGGCGTGGCCGCGGCGCCGGTGCCGGCGGCGTCCACCACCTGCGCGTCGGTCACGCTGCCGCCGCTGGTCGGCAGGCCGATGGCCGAGGCCGGGATGGCCATGCCGGCCAGCTGCTCGCAGGCGAGCGGCGTGGCCGCGGGTTCGTCGGGCGTCGAATCGCTGCCGCCGCCGCCGCAGGCGGCGAGCAGGGTCACCGCCGCGGCGCCGCTCAATGCGAGCGCCAGGCCTTGTGAGGTCGTCTTCATCATGTCTCCTGGTTGAAATCCAGCTCGGTGTGGCTGGTGGGGGGGTGAAGCGCTTGTGCCGCCTCGGTGGCGTGTGCCGGTATCAGTCGGTGACCGCCAGCGCCCGCCAGGCGCGCGCCTTGGCCAGCTCGTGCCGGTACTGGGCCCAGCCGGAATCGGGCACGGTCTCGTCCTTGCGGGCGCGAATGTTGGGCAGGCGTTCGTGCACGGCGCCGGCGAGGTCGTCGGCGTGGCCGATGAACACGCCGTTCGTCATCGTGATGTGCGCGGCCTCGAAGCTCCCGGCGCCCGCCAGCAGGATCATGCGTGTGGGCGCGTCCTCGGCGACCAGCGACACGATGCCCGGGCTCACGCACTCGGGCTGCAGTTCGGCGAGTTCGTCGCGCGCCATCACGCCGTCGGTCATCGCGGTGGCGGCGCTGGGCGCGAGGCAGTTGACGCGAATGTCGTACTTCGCGCCCTCGAGCGCGAGCGTCTGCATCAGCCCGACCAGCGCCATCTTCGCGGCGCCGTAGTTCGCCTGGCCGAAGTTGCCGTACAGGCCCGACGACGAGGTGGTGAACAGGATGCGGCCGTAGGCCTGTTCGCGCATCAGCGGCCACACCGCCTTGCTGCAGTGCACCGCGCCCATCACGTGCACGTCGAAGACGAGGCGGAAGTCCTCCAGCGTCATCTTGGCGAAGGACTTGTCGCGAAGAATGCCGGCGTTGTTGACCAGGATGTCGACCCGCTCCCAGCTCGCCACGGCCTTGTCGATCATGGCTTCCATGCGCGCGGCATCGGTGACGTCGCCGCCGTCGACCAGCGCCTGGCCGCCGGCACGCCGGATCTCCTCGGCCACGGCCTGCGCCGGCGAGCCCGCACGCTCGCCGCCCAGGTCGTTCACCACCACGCGTGCGCCCTGGCGCGCCAGTTCGAGGGCATGGGTGCGGCCCAGCCCGCGGCCTGCGCCGGTGACGATGGCCACGCGGTCCTGAAGTGTCTTGTTCGCTGTCACTGATGTCTGCCTGTGTGTGGTCGAGAAAGGCCTAGCGGTGCGAGTACAGCGTCGTGCCCGCCGCGAAGCCGCGTGCGCAGAAGATCCACGAGCCTTCTCCGCGGTCCGCATCGTTGGTGAGGATCAGCATCTCGTCGGTGCCGGGCACGAAGCCCAGGCTGGTGGTGCGCAGGTTGTGGCCCGCATCGCGCCTGGGCACCAGCACCTGGCCGATGGGCATGCCGTTGCGGTTGAACACCAGCACCCGGCCCTGCGAGTACATCGCCACGTAGACATTGCCGTCGCTGTCGCTGCGCATGGAGTCGGGCGCGAAGCCGTGGAAGTGGTAGGGCACGGCCGTGCCGAAGTGCGCGATGGTGGTCGCGTCGGCCAGCTCCACGCGGTGCAGCCGCCCGGCGCTCAGCTCGGTGGCCCACAGCACCTTGCCGTCGGGGCTCAGGCACACGCCGTTGGCGATCGCCATGTGGGGCAGGATCGGCGTGATGGTCTTCAGGTCGGGCGCGACGTAGTGCACACCGCCGACCGGCCGGGTCGAGCTGCCGCGGAAGTCGGTGAAGTAGAAGCCGCCGTCGGCGTCGAACACCAGGTCGTCGGGCAGGTAGCCCGCGCTCGCGGGCACCACCTCGGTCAGGCCGCTGCCGTCGGGCTGCAGCCAGAAGATGCTGCCCGTGTCCACGAAGTTGCCCAGCCCCGCGACGAACAGCCGACCGTCGCGGTGGATGGCCAGGCCCGCCGAGCCGAGCTTGTTGGGCGCGAGCACCGTGGACAGCGTCTTCTGCGGCGTGAGCCGGTGGATGCCGCCGCCGAAGACATCGACGAAGAACAGGTTGCCCGCCCGGTCGAAGGCCGCGCCTTCGAGTTGCAGGCCGCGGTCCGACACCTGGAAGTAGGGCTCGGCGACGATGGTCTGCAGGCCACGCTCGGCCGGCGGCAGGGGGAAGGGCCCGGTGATGTCGGGCGCATAACGCAGCGTGGGCGCGGCGCAGGCGCTGAAGCTGCCGACACCCAACACCGCGAGCGAGGACGCCGCCAGGCCGCGCAGGCAGGCGCGGCGGTTCAGGGCGCGGGTGGAGCGGCCGCCAGCGGCGGAGGGAAGCCGGTTCATGTCAGCTCCTGCAGGCACAGTGCCATGGACAGGGGCCGGCGGGATCCGACCCCTGCGGCAGTGTGCGAAGCCTGCAGGGCGGCTTCAATGGCAGCCGGCACCACCGGCAGGCTGCATCCGATGGCAACCGGTGCCATAGGCGGCCCTCGGCGCGGGCCGCCGCCCGCAGCCGCTCACGCGTTCAGGCCTTGGTGTCGGGCGCGGCCGCGCCCAGCGGCGGGTGATGCGGGCCCGCGCCGCTCAGGCTCCACAGCCGCAAGGCCATGTGCAGTTCCAGCGCACGCCCGGCGCTGCCCCAGTGGCCGACCAGGTCCTCGATGTGCGCGAGCCGCTGCCTCACGGTGTTCACATGGATGCCCAGGCGCTGCGCGGCGACCTTGGCGTTCTGGTTGGCCTCGAAGTAGCACAGCAGCGTCCAGGCGAGTTCCGAGCCGCGCTCCTGGTCGCGCGTGGTGAGCACGCCGAGCGTCGCCTCGAGAAACGCGGCGAGGCTGCTGCGGTCGTGCGTCTCGAACAGCGTCGAGTAAAGCGCCATGTCGCTTTGCCCGACGAGCTGGCCCTCGATGCCGATGCGTGCGAGCACCGGCAGCGCGCGGCGCAGGGCCGCATAGGCGGTCGGGATTTCCGCCGGCGTCGCGAGCGGGCGCGACACCACGCCGCGAAACGAGGCACCGAGCTGGCGTGCGAGCTCGGCGAGGCTGCGGCGCGTGTCCTCGGCGCGCGTGGTGGCGCACAGCACGACGAGTTCGCCGTCGATGTCGTCGAACAGCGTGTCGGGCAGCGCCTGGGTCGCGCGCATGCGCCGGGCCGCATAGCCGGGCGCGGGGTCGTCCATGGCCAGCAGCAGCACGCTGGCCGGCTGCGACAGGTGCAGGCCGAAGCGCTCGGCCCGTTCGCACAGCAGCGGCAGGTCGTCCTGGCGCGGCGAGATGAGCCCGCGCAGCAGCGTGGACACGCCGCGGCTGTCGGACGCCTCCTTGCGTTCGCGCGACAGCAGCATGATGCCCACCACGCTCGCGCAGCGTTCGAAGGTGCGCACCATCATGTCGTCCAGAGGTTCGCGGCCGAACAGCAGCACGGCGCCCAGCAGGTCGTCCCCGCCGATGACCGCATTCACCCGGCAGGCCTCGCCGTCCATCTCGTAGGCACGCACCGAGCGGCCCATGCGGCGGCTCGCGCGCAGCGCCTCGCTGAGCGCCAGGCTGTGTGCGTCGTTCGGCGCATAGCGTTCGGCCGCACGGCCGCCGTAGCCGGCGGCGCTGCCGCGGGCGATCACCTGGGCCGCTTCGTCCAGCACCAGCACGCTGCCGCCCATCAGCGACGCCACGGCTTCGCACAAGATGCCCAGCGACGCGCCCCTGGCGAGCAGCGAGGTCATCTGCTCGTGCGCATCGGCAGCGGCCTGCACATGGCGCGCATGGCGCTCGAGCTCGGCGCGCGCGGACTCCACATGGCGAAGCGCCGTCGCCGCCTGCTCGAAGGCCATGGCGTTCTTGATCGCCACCGCCGCGTGCGTGGCCAGCGTGCTCAGCACCGAGATGCCCAGCGCCGTGTGCGTGTGGTGGTAGCGGTCGGCGACGAACAGCAGGCCGATGACATCGTCCTCCCACAGCAGCGGCACGCCGACCAGCGCGGCGATGCCTTCCTCGCGGAAGACGGCGTCGAGCTGCGGGTCGTGCTCGAAGCGCGTGTCGTGCAGGTAGTCGGGCGTGGTGAAGGGCAGGCGTGTCTCGAGCACCAGGCTGGCCGCGCCGCGCGAACGGGCCGCGACCATGTGGCCGGTGGCGGTCGACAGGGCGCCGTCCACAGCCAGCACCTGGTAGGCCGCGATCTCGGTGTCGTAGGCCGACAGCCAGGCCACCTGCGAGCCGAGCAGGCCGCGTGCGCGCGACACCACCATGCGCAGCAGCTCCTGCAGGTCGAGGCGGCCCGAGAGGTCGCGCGCGGACTCGATCACCGCGAGCATGCCGCGCTCTCGCTGCTGCCACAGCTCGAGCCGGTTGTGCACCGCCATCGCCATGCGCACGGTCTCGATGAGCTCGCTGCTTGCCCGGCCGCGCTGCACCAGCTGCTCCGCCTCGCCGAGCCGCGCGGCGAGTTCCGCGGCCGGCGCTTCGCGGTGCAGCAGCCGCACCAGATCGCCGGTGAGCCGTGCGGCGACGTCGAGCTCCGACACCTCAGTCATTCCTTCTCCTTGCGGCGCCGGCATGCGCTCATGCGCGGCTTTCGGCGGCTTTCGAACACGAAGTCGCGATGAAGCACCACACGGCTGCATGCAGGCATCGGGGTTTCCACTGCGTCGCCGGCACACATCTGCGCAGCCGTGTCGCTGTGCCCGCACGACATTGGATTCGAAGGGCTGCTGCGGAACAGTCTCGCCCCAAGCCGCAGCCGTCGCGCAAGCGATGGCGCACACCGCACATGCAGGAACACCGATGACTCTTCTGGATGCCGTTCGACCCCCGCCGGGCCTGCGGGTGCTCATCACCGCCGGCGCCGCCGGCATCGGCGCGGCGATGGCGCGTGCCTTCGACGAAGCCGGTGCGAGCGTGCATGTGTGCGACATCGACCGCGCGGCACTCGACCGCCTGGTGGCCGAGCACCCGTCCATCTCCACCAGCACCGCCGATGCCTCGCTCGCACGCGACGTGGACCTGGTGTTCGACGATGTGCGCGGCGCGCTCGGCGGCCTGGACGTTCTGGTGAACAACGTCGGCATCGCCGGCCCGACCGGCCCCATCGAGACGCTGGACGCCACCGCCTGGGAGCGCACGGTCGCGGTCAACCTGAACAGCCAGTTCCTGTTCACGCGCCGCGCGGTGCCGCTGCTCAAGCAGTCCACGGCCGATCCCTGCGTGATCGCGATGAGCAGCGTCGCCGGGCGCCTCGGCTACGCGTTGCGCACGCCTTACGCGGCGACCAAGTGGGCCATCGTCGGCCTGATGAAGTCGCTCGCCATCGAGCTCGGGCCGCACGGCGTGCGGGCCAACGCCATCCTGCCCGGCACGGTGGCCGGCGAGCGCATGAACGAGGTCATCGCGGCACGTGCGGCCAGCACCGGCGCGAGCTTCGACGACACGCGCGACGCCTATCTGCGCAAGACCTCGCTGCGCCGCATGGTGAGCGCGCAGGACGTGGCCGCCATGGCGCTGTACCTGTGTTCGCCGGCCGCACGCAACGTGACCGGCCAGGCGATCAGCGTGGACGCACACATCGAATACCTCTGACCCGGGCATCCACGACCCGGGCATTCCTGACCCACGGCGATCCAAGGAGACAAGCCATGTTCAGCTTCCGCAAACTGATTCTTGCCGGCGCGCCGGTGTTCGTCATGCTCACCGCGCAGGCCGCGCCGGTGAAGATCGGCATGGTCGAGACGCTGTCGGGCGCGCAGGCCTCCTCGGGCCTGGCTTACCGCGCGGGTGTGCGCTACGTGATCGACAAGGTCAACGCCGCCGGCGGCTGGAACGGCGAGCCGG
>JBIQKU010000289.1:0-2724 GCA_044506225.1 Rubrivivax sp.
CGAGGAGAACTGGTACCGCGGCACGGCCGACGCCGTCTACCAGAACCACGACATCCTCGAGAGCTACCGCGCCGACTACTTCGTGGTGCTCGCGGGTGATCACATCTACAAGATGAATTACGCGCTGATGCTCGCGGACCACGTGGCCAAGGGCCATGAGTGCACGGTCGGCTGCATCGCCGTGCCGCGCGAGGAGGCCACGGCCTTCGGCGTGATGGCGGTGGACCGCGACTGGAAGATCCTCGACTTCGTGGAGAAGCCGGCCGACCCGCCGGCCATGCCCGGGCGGCCCGACATGGCGCTCGCGAGCATGGGCATCTACATCTTCAACGCGCGCTACCTGTTCCGCGAGCTGGCGCGCGACATCGCCCAGCCGGATTCCTCGCACGACTTCGGCCACGACATCATTCCGCAGGCGGTGCGCAACGGCTGCGCGGTGGCCCACCCCTTCGAGATGAGCTGCGTGGGCGCGCACGGCGACGGCCTGCCCTACTGGCGCGATGTCGGCACGCTGGACGCCTACTGGGACGCCAACATCGACCTGACCGCCACCGTGCCGCTGCTGGACCTGTACGACCGCAGCTGGCCCATCCTCACCTACCAGCCGCAGCTCGCGCCCGCGAAGTTCGTCCACAACCAGGACGGGCGGCGCGGCTCGGCCATCGAGTCGCTGGTGTCCGGCGGCAGCATCATCAGCGGGGCGGTGTACCGCTCGGTGCTGTTCTCCAGCGTGCGGGTGCATTCGCATTCGCTGGTGAACTGGTCGGTGCTGCAGCCCTATGTGCAGGTGGGGCGCGGCGCGCGGCTGAACCGGGTCATCGTCGACC
Organism: Rubrivivax sp.; assembly: GCA_044506225.1. GTDB lineage: Bacteria > Pseudomonadota > Gammaproteobacteria > Burkholderiales > Burkholderiaceae_C > JAKFDI01. The sequence continues at coordinate 828 of JBIQKU010000289.1, forward strand.
GCGGCTGCGAAATCCCGGACGGCATGGTGATCGGCGAGGACCCGGCCGAGGACGCACGGCGCTTCGAGCGCACCGAGCAGGGCATCACGCTCGTCACGCGACAGATGCTCGCGGCGCTGGCCGAGGCGCCGGCAGCGGCCTGCGCGGCGTGAGGGTCCTGCACGTCGCCGCCGAGCTGTTCCCCTTCGTCAAGACCGGCGGGCTGGGCGATGTCGTGGCCGCCCTGCCCCCGGCGCAGCGCGCGGCCGGCATGGATGCGCGGCTGCTCGTGCCCGGCTATCCCGCGGTGCTGGGTGCGCTGGCCGACGACGCGCCGCCGCTGGCGCTGGGCCCGGTGTTCGGTGCCGCCCGGGTGAACCTGCGGCAGGGGCGGCTCGGGCCGGCCGCGGTGCCCACCTATGTGCTGGACGCCCCCTGGTTCTATGCGCGTGACGGCGGCCCTTACCAGGATGCACATGGCCGCGACTGGTCGGACAACCTGCCGCGTTTCGCGCTGCTCGGCTGGACGGCGGCGCAACTCGCCGGCGGTGCACTCGACCCGGGCTGGGCCCCCGAGCTGCTGCATGCCCACGACTGGCATGCGGGCCTGGCCTGCGCCTACCAGGCCGCGCACCCGGCCAGCGCTGCGGCCAGCGTGTTCACCGTGCACAACCTCGCCTTCGGCGGCTTCTTCCCGACCGGCGACTTTTCCCTGCTGGGACTGCCCGGACGCTTCCTCGGCATGGACGGCATCGAGTTCCACCAGCGCCTGTCCTTCATGAAAGCCGGGCTGCAGTTGGCCGACCGTGTCACCACCGTCAGCCCGCGCTATGCCGCCGAGATCGCCACGCCCGCCTTCGGCTGCGGCTTCGAAGGCGTGATCGCCGCCCGCGGTGCGGCGGTGAGCGGCATCCTCAACGGCGTGGACGACGCCGTGTGGCACCCGACGCACGACAGCGCCCTGCCGGCGCGCTACGACGCGCGCTCGCTCGAGGGCAAGGCCGAATGCAAGCGCGCGCTGCAGCAGGCGCTGGGCCTCGCGCCGCAGGCCGATGCGCCCCTGCTGTGCGTGGTGAGCCGCCTGAGCACGCAAAAAGGCCTGGACCTGCTGCTCGGTGCCCTGCCGGTGCTGCTCGCCGGCGGCGCGCAACTCGCACTGCAAGGCGCCGGCGACCCCCTGCTCGAAACCGCCTGGCGCGCCGCGGCCGGTGCGCACCCCGGCCGTGTGGCGGTGCGCATCGCCTACGACGAAGCCATGGCCCACCGCCTCATCGCCGGCGCCGACGCCATCGTCGTGCCCTCGCGCTTCGAGCCCTGCGGCCTGACCCAGCTCTACGGCCTGCGCTACGGCACCCTGCCCATCGTGCGCCGCGTCGGCGGCCTGGCCGACACCGTCGAACCCGTCACTGCCGGCCGCGGCACCGGCTTCGTCTTCGACGAAGCCACCGCGCCGGCGCTGGGCGCAGCAATCGACGCCGCGCTGCGCCTGTACCGCCAGCGCGACGAATGGCGCGCGGCGATGCGGCGGGGGATGGGGCAGGACTTCTCGTGGGGGCGCGCGGCGAGGGCGTACGAGGGGGTGTATGGCGAAGCGTTGGAGGCGCGAAGGGCGGCGCCGCGGGGTGGCGTGGCGTAAAGAGCGAAGCATGCGTTCACGCCTGAGTGTCACCTCCGCCCGTTCGCGCTGGGCCTCCTAAACACCCGTTCGCGCTGAGCCTCCTAACCGTCCGTTCGCGCTGAGCTTGTCGAAGCGCTTTGCGCACTCAACCGTCATGCTGAAGTATCGAAGCACATTGCGCGAGTCCCCACGTGTCGGGTGTCCGCCACGCGTGCTTCGACAGGCTCAGCACGAACGGGATTGGGTGACGAGCGCTTCGATACCTCAGCGCGAACGGTGGCTGGTGGCTGGTGGCTGGTG
>JBIQKU010000290.1:0-2700 GCA_044506225.1 Rubrivivax sp.
CTCGGGCACCTTCACGCTCAGCACGCAGCACAGGCCTTCGCGCATGTCGTCGCCGGCCACTTCCACCTTGGCCTTCTTGGCGAGTTCGTTGTCCTCGATGTACTTGTTGATCACCCGCGTCATCGCCGCGCGCAGGCCCGTCAGGTGGGTGCCGCCGTCACGCTGGGGGATGTTGTTGGTGAAACACAGCACGTTCTCGCTGTAGCCGTCGTTCCACTGCATCGCCACTTCGGCGGTGATGACGGTGCCGTGGTCGCTCGCCTTCTCGCCGGTGGCGTGGAAGACGGTGGGGTGCAGCACCTTCTTGCCGGTGTTGATGAAGTCGACGAAACCCTTGACGCCGCCGGCCAGCGCGAAGTTGTCTTCCTTGCCGCTGCGCTCGTCCACCAGGCGGATCTTCACGCCGTTGTTCAGGAAGCTCAGCTCGCGCAGCCGCTTGCTGAGGATCTCGTAGTGGTAGTCGATGTTCTCGAAGATCTCGTCGTCGGGCAGGAAGTGCACTTCGGTGCCGCGCTTCTCGGTGTCGCCGACGATGCGCATGGGGCTCACCGCCACGCCGTCGCGTTCCTCGATCACGCGGTCCTGCGGCACGCCCTTCTTGAATTCGAGAAAGTGCACCTTGCCGTCGCGGCGCACCGTCAGCCGCAGCCACTTGGAGAGCGCGTTCACGCACGACACGCCCACGCCGTGCAGGCCGCCCGAGACCTTGTAGCTGTTCTGGTTGAACTTGCCGCCCGCGTGCAGCTCGGTGAGCGCGATCTCGGCGGCGCTGCGCCGCGGCTCGTGCTTGTCGTCCATCTTCACGCCGGTCGGGATGCCGCGGCCGTTGTCGCTCACCGAGATGGCGTTGTCGGAATGGATGGTGACGACGATGTCGTCGCAATGGCCGGCCAGCGCTTCGTCGATGGAGTTGTCGACCACCTCGAACACCAGGTGGTGCAGGCCGGTGCCGTCGGAGGTGTCGCCGATGTACATGCCGGGGCGCTTGCGCACCGCCTCCAGGCCTTCCAGGATCTGGATGCTGCCCTCGCCGTAGGCCTCGGGCACCGGGCCCACCGCCGCGGCCTCCGAGGCCTTGTCGGCACGCTTGTTGTCTCGGTCGCTGCCTGCGTCAGGGGTGTTGTGCACGTCACTCATGGATTCATCGACTCACGGTTCGGGCCGCGCGCAGCACGCCATCGCGCTGCGTTCACGGGCCCATGAAAACGCCGAAGCGGGCCGCAGCCCGCTCGAGCGCGCCGGCGGGGCGCCGCCGTTCAGATCCGCATGGGCATCACCACGTACTTGAAACCGGCCTGTTCGGGCACGGTGATCAGCACGCTGGAGCTGGTGTCCTGCAGTTCGAGCTTGACCATGTCCTGCTGGATGTTGGAGAGCACATCCATCAGGTAGGTCACGTTGAAGCCGATCTCGATGGCATCGCCGCCGTAGTCGACTTCGAGTTCTTCCTTGGCCTCTTCCTGCTCGGCATTGCTCGATGCGATGCGCAGGCTGCCGGGCTCGAGGTTCACCCGCACGCCCTTGAACTTCTCGCTGGTGAGGATGGCCGCACGCTGCAGGCTGGCCAGCAGCGGCGCGCGCCCGAGCGTGAGCGAGTTCTTGTGGTTCTTGGGCACCACGCGGTTGTAGTCGGGGAACTTACCCTCCACGAGCTTGGTGACGAACTCCATGCCCGAGAAGACGAACTTCGCCTGGTTGCCGGCAAAGCGCATTTCGATCGCGCCGTCGTCCTTGTCGTCTTTCAGCAGGCGCTGCAGCTCGAGCACCGTCTTGCGCGGCAGGATGACCTCCTGCTTGGGCATCTCGATCTCGAGCGTGGCCTGCGCGAGTGCCAGGCGGTGGCCGTCGGTGGCCACGAGCGTCAGGCTCTTGCCCTCGGCCACGAAGAGGATGCCGTTCAGGTAGTAGCGGATGTCGTGCACCGCCATCGCGAAGTGCACCTGGTTGATGAGGCCCTTCAAGACCTTCTGCGGGACGCTGAAGGCGGGGCCGAAGTCGGCGGCCTCCTGCACCAGCGGGAAGTCGTCGGCCGGCATGGTCTGCAGGGTGAAGCGGCTCTTGCCGCCTTGCAGCGTGAGCTTGTTCTGCGCGGCGCTCAGGGTGACGTTCTGGTCCGAAGGCAAGGCCTTGAGGATGTCGATCAGCTTGCGCGCACCCACCGTCGTCGCGAAGTTGCCGGCATCGCCGTCCAGCTCGGCACTGGTGCGCACCTGGATCTCGAGGTCGCTGGTCGTGAACTCGATGTGAGCGCCGGTCTTGCGGATGAGCACGTTGGCCAGGATGGGCAGGGTGTGCCGGCGCTCGACGATGCCCTGTACCGCCTGCAGGGCCGCGAGCAGTTTTTCTTGCGTTGCCTTCAAGACAATCATGTAGACCTCTTAACTTGGTAGTTCTAGTAGAGGGGTGCCGCTTCTGTGGAGAACTGCATTTTCGCCTGTTCCGTCAAGCGCTTAGGACCCGGTCAACCCTGTGGGCGCCGCACCGGCAACCAGGCGCGCGGCCATGAACAACTCCTGCGTTCGCCCGAGGCCTGTGGACAGCCCGGCAGTTGTCCGAAAGTTGTCCCCACAGTTGTTGCTTGACAGCGGCGTCACGACAGCGCTCAGCCCTTGAGCGTCTGTTCGAGCACGTGCAGCTGCTGGTTCAGCTCGGTGTTCTTCTGGCGCTCGGCGGCGATCTTGCGCACCGCATGCAGCACCG
>JBIQKU010000291.1:0-2694 GCA_044506225.1 Rubrivivax sp.
TCCACCAGGTAGTCGATCTCGTCCTCGGCCAGCGCCAGGCCGAAGCCGGTGTTGGCCTGCTCCAGCGCCGCCCTGCCCCCGCCCAGCACGTCCACGTGCGCCATCGGCTGCGGCGGCAGTTCGGCGAACAGCGCGGCGGCACCGTCCAGCGCGGGCAGCACCGACTCGGTCATGCGGTCGTGCAGCAGCGCGGCTGCGGCGGCGAGCTGGTCGCCGTCCAGCGCCGGCGCCTTGCCGATGAGCGGCGCCTTGAGGCTCAGGAAGTACTGCGTCACGCGCTCCACCCGCCGCAGCGCCAGGCCGCAGTTGTGGACGATGTCGGTGGCCTTGGAGGCCCAGGGCGACACGGTGCCCAGCCGCGGCGTGACCACCAGCGTGGACGCGGCGCCGGCCGGTGCCTCGAAGGGTTCGCCGTAGGTCAGCAGCGCAGCCAGGCGGTCATGCGCCGCGGCGTCCGGCACCGCCTCGGTGAGCACCAGGTGGACGAATCGTGCCGAGATGCCCTCGACCTTCGGCGCCACCGCCTGCAGCCGCGGCAGCAACTGGCGCGCGCGGAAGTCGCTGAGCGCCGCGCCCCCCTCGAAAACGGTCACGACGGGGGTGGCGGAGGGAGCGGGCTGCGTCACGGTGGTGGGGCCTGGGCGGCCGGTGAACTTTTGAAGGAATCCGGACCCGGCGACCGCTGACTGGGGCCGCTCGGGAGAACCCGGCATTTTATGGCCCGAATGGGATAATCCGAGGATGAGCATCACCTACCACGATCCGGCCAGCCTGGGCGACATGCGCACCGCCTGCCGGCTCGCCTCCGAGGTCCTGGACTACCTCACGCCCTTCGTCAAGCCGGGCGTCACCACCAACGAGATCGACCGCCTGGCCGCCGAGTACATGGTCAAGCAGGGCACCACCTCCGCCACCGTGGGCTACCTGGGCGCCAGCAGCGTGCCCTTCCCGAAGTCGCTGTGCACCTCCGTCAACCACGTGGTGTGCCACGGCATCCCGGACGACAAGCCGCTGAAGAAGGGCGACATCATGAACATCGATGTCACCGTCATCTACAAGGGCTGGTTTGGCGACAACAGCCGCATGTTCGTCGTGGGCGACGCCTCCATCGCCGCCAAGCGGCTGTGCCACGTCACCTACGAGGCGATGTGGCACGGGATCATGCAGGTGCGGCCCGGCAACCACCTGGGCGACGTGGGCCACGCGATCCAGAAGTTCGCCGAGGGCAACGGCTACTCGGTGGTGCGCGAGTTCTGCGGCCACGGCGTGGGCCGCACCTTCCACGCCGAGCCGCAGGTGCTGCACTACGGCCGCCCCGGCACCATGGAAGAACTCAAGCCCGGCATGATCTTCACCGTCGAGCCGATGATCAACGCCGGCAAGCGCGACATCAAGGAAGACCACAAGGCCGGCAAATACGACGGCTGGACCATCGTCACGCGCGACCGCTCGCTGTCGGCCCAATGGGAGCACACCGTGCTGGTCACCGAGACCGGCTACGAGGTGCTCACCCTCTCGGCCGGCAGCCCGCCGCCGCCGGCCTTCGTCACCGGCGGCTGAGGCGCCGCGCCCGATGGCGTTCTCGGTCGTCGTCGACCTGCCCGCCGCGCTGCGCGACGACCTGCGCACGCGCAAGAGCGCGCTGTTCGAGCGCCTGCGCACGCCCACGGGCGCGCGCAACGTGCACGCCGCGCTGCGCGAACTGGCGCGCGCGACGGACCGCGCCCTGCGCGAGCTGTGGCGCGACGCGGCGCCGGGCCCGTCGATCGCGCTGGTGGCGGTGGGCGGCTACGGCCGCGGCGAGCTGTTCCCCTGCTCCGACGTGGACGTGCTGGTGCTGCTGCCCGGGCGCGATGCCGAGGCCGTGCCGGCCGAACGGCTCGAGGCCTTCATCGGCCGCTGCTGGGACGCGGGGCTGGAGATCGGCTCCAGCGTGCGCAGCATCGACGAGTGCCTGGCCGAGGCGGCCAAGGACGTGACGGTGCAGACCTCGCTGCTCGAATCGCGCCTGATCACCGGCAGCCGCAGGCTCTACGAGCAGTTCCGCGAGCGCTTCGAGGCCAGCATCGACCCGCGCGCCTTCTTCGCCGCCAAGTCGCAGGAGATGCGGCACCGGCACCAGAAGTACGAGAACACGCCCTACGCGCTGGAGCCCAACTGCAAGGAATCGCCCGGCGGCCTGCGCGACCTGCAGACGGTGCTCTGGGTGGCGCAGGCCGCCGGCTTCGGCCGCAGTTGGGACGACCTGGCCAGGAACGGCCTGGCCACGGCCTTCGAGGTGCAGCAGCTCAAGCGCAACGAGTCGCTGCTCTCCCTCATCCGCGCGCGGCTGCACGTGGTGGCGGGCCGGCGCGAGGACCGGCTGGTGTTCGACCTGCAGACCGCCGTGGCCGCCACCTTCGGCTATGAGGGTGAGTCCAGGCGCAAGGCCAGCGAGGCGCTGATGCGCCGCTACTACTGGGCCGCCAAGGCGGTGTCGCAGCTCACCGAGATCCTGCTGCTGAACATCGCCGAGCGCCTGGACCCGCAGCCGGCCGCGCTCACCCGCCTGAACGACCGCTTCTTCGAGAAGGCCGGCAAGATCGAGGTCGCCAGCGACGACCTGTACTTGCGCGAGCCGCACGCGATCCTGGAGACCTTCCTGCTGTTCCAGAAGACCGTGGGCGTCACCGGCCTGTCGGCGCGCACGCTGCG
>JBIQKU010000060.1:0-18322 GCA_044506225.1 Rubrivivax sp.
GCGCGAAAGCGCAGCGCCGGCGTGATCGCCAGCCACGACGAAGCGCCGGTCGAGCGCAAGCTCGTGCCGCACCTGCTGCTGGATGTGGACGAGACCATGGCGGTGATGCGCGAGGAAATCTTCGGCCCGCTGCTGCCGCTGCTGCCCTACGACACGGTGGACGAGGCGCTGCGCTTCATCCGCTCGCGCGAGCGGCCGCTGGCGATGTACTGGTTCGGCCGCGATGCCGAAGTGCAACGCCATGTGCTCGCGCACACCCACGCCGGCGGCGTGACGGTCAACGACTGCCTGTGGCACCTCGGCCAGGAGTCGCAGCCCTTCGGCGGCGTCGGCGCGAGCGGCATGGGCGCCTACCACGGCGAATGGGGCTTTCGTGCCTTCAGCAAGGAAAAGCCGGTGTTCGTCCAGTCGCGGGTTGCGGGCACCGCGCTGTTTCGCCCGCCCTATGGCGCGCGCTTCGACCGCTTGATGCGGCTGCTCGCACGCATCGCGGGATAGGCCGCGCGCGGGCGGCGAAGCGCAGCCGGCGAACGGGTGCAAACCCGTCTTGCGGCGATCCGCATAGCAGAATATGGAGAGGATTTTCCCCGCTTGAATCGGGGAGGCGGTCGACCTACAACCGGAAACTCAACCCTTCGAGGAAACGACGCCATGACGATACTCTCCTTCGCCAAAAGTTTTCTGCCTTCGGCCTCCTCCGTCGTGCTCTCCGCGGCGCTTGCGCTGCCGGGTATCGCGCTGGCTCAGGAATCCGTCACCTGGCGCGTCCAATCCCACTGGCCGGCGTCCAGCAGTTCGTATGAAGACAGTCTGGTCCGGCTGAAGAACATCATCGAAAAGCGCACCGAAGGCCGGGTGAAACTCCAGCTCTTCGAAGGCGGCGCGCTTTTCAAGCCCAATGAAATCTTCAACGCCGTGAGCCGCGGCGTGATCCAGATGGGCACCATTTCCCCCGGCTATGCGCAGGACAAGATGACGCTTGCCGGTATTGCGTCGGGCCTGCCCTTCGCCTTCCGCAATGTGTGGGAAGTCGAGTATTTCCACATGAACCTGGGTTTCGAGGACATGCTGCGCGAGGAGGCGGCAAAGTCCGGCGTCTACTATTCCACCGACAAGGTGTATCCCACCGAAATGGTGCTGAAGAAGCCGGTCAACAGCATGGAGGATTTTCGGCAGCTGAAAATTCGCTCCTCCGGCGCGCTGCAGAAATTCCTGACCGAAGCCGGGGCCGCCGGCACCTTCGTGCCGGGCGGCGAGCTGTATCCGGCGCTCTCCAGCGGCGTGGTCGACGGCGCCCACTGGGGTGCGGCCCAGGGCGCGGCCAGCATGAAGCTCTACGAGGTGGCCAAATACCACGTCAAGCCCGCGCTGAATATCGCGGGCACCGATGCCTTCATCATCAACCAGAAGGCGCTGGAGAAACTGTCCGCCGCGGACCAGAAAGCCATCAAGGACGCGCTGAAGGAACAGTTCTACTACCGCACGGTGGAATATCTCTACAAGGAGGAGATCACGCTGGCCAAGGCCGTGAAGGAATCCAAGGTCCAGATCAACAACCTGCCTGACGAGGTCACCAAGCACCTGGCGAGCGTCGCGCAGAAGACCTGGGACGCCGAAGCCAAGCGCAGCGAGCAGGCCGCCAAGGCGGTGCAGATGATCAGGACCTTCCTGACCGATCTGGGCTACCTCTGATTCCCCACTGCGCAGAAAGCGGGTCGACTTCGACCCGCTTTCTCATGCCTCGTCCATACCACCCGTGGAGGATTCCGTGCGAATGGTGCCTGCTTTCATCGACGGCATTACACGATTGAACGAGTTCATCGGCCGATGGATTTCGTACCTCGTGTATGCCATGTTCGGCTTCCTCGTCCTGGAAGTATTTTTCCGCTACCTCCTCGGAAGCCCCACGGTCTGGACGAATGAACTCGGGCAGATGCTTTTCGGCATCTACACCGTGATGGCGGGCGGCTACATCATGGCGCACCGCGAGCATGTGAACGTCGACCTGTTCTACGCCACGCTCTCGCGCCGCACGCAGGCGGTGGTCGACGTCTTCACGTCGGTCATCTTCTTCATCTTCACGCTGGCGCTGCTGTACTTCGGCGGCTCGATGGCGTGGGACTCCATCCAGAACATGGAGACCTCGTTCTCCGCCTGGAACGCGCCGGTGTGGCCGGTGAAGGCGGCCATTCCGCTGGGCACCGCGCTGCTGCTGCTGCAAGGCATTGCCAAGCTGTGCCAGGACATCGCGATCGCCGTTCGGGGCCCCACGGCCGATGACGCGGGTGCGCCGCGGGGAGCGCACAAGTGAGCATCGAACTCCTGACCATCCTTTTCTTCGGCTCGCTGATCTTCTTCCTGGTTCTCGGCCTGCCGCTCGCCTTCGTGCTCGGCGGCGTGTCGGTCGTGTTCCTGTATTTCACCTGGGGGCCCGAGGCGTTCTATCTGGTGGCCTCGCAGATCTGGGGCACGATGAACAGCTTCACGCTGGTGGCGATACCGCTGTTCGTGCTGATGGCCATGCTGCTCGAACGCACCGGCGTGGCCGAAGACCTCTACAAGATGATGCATCTGTGGTGGGGCGGCGTGCGCGGCGGCCTGGCGCTGGGCACGCTCGCGATCTGCGCCATCTTCGCGGCCATGGTGGGCATCAGCGGCGCGGCCGTGGTGGCCATGGGCACCATCGCCTTGCCGGCCATGCTGGCGCGCGGCTACGACAAGAAGCTCGCGCTCGGCTGCATCAACACCGGCGGCGGCTTCGGCATCCTGATTCCGCCCAGCGTGCTGATGATTCTTTATTCGCTGGTGACGGGCGTGTCCGTCGGCCAGATGTTCGCTGCCGGCGTGCTGCCCGGCTTGCTGCTGCTGGTGCTGGTGTCGATCTACATCTTCGTGCGCTGCTACTTCCAGCCGCATCTCGGCCCGGCCCTGCCGCCGGAAGAGCGCGGCACCTGGCCGCAGAAGCTGCGTGCGCTGCGCGCGGTGCTGCTGCCCGCGGTCATCGTCATCATGGTGCTGGGCTCCATCATCGGCGGCATCACCACGCCGACCGAGGCAGCGGCCGTGGGTGTGCTGGGCGCGATGATCGCCGCGGCGGTGCATCGCCGCCTCACGCTGTCGCTGCTGCACGAGGCCGCGATCCGCACCTTCAAGCTGACCGGCATGATCGCGTGGATCCTGTTCGCGGCACACGCCTTCAGCGCGGCCTACCAGGGCATGGGGGCGCAGGCGCTGATCGAAGGCGCGATGTCGTCCATCCCAGGCGGCAAATGGGCGGTGCTGGGCGTGATGCAGGCCATCCTGTTCTTCATGGGCATGGTGCTCGACCCGGTGGGCATCATGCTCATCACGCTGCCGGTGTTCATGCCCATCATCCTGGAACTGGGCTTCGATCCGATCTGGTTCGGCATCCTGTTCATCATCAACATGGAAATCGGCTACATGACGCCGCCCTTCGGCTTCAATCTGTTCTACCTGAAGGGGATCGTGCCGCCGAGCATCACGATGAAGGACATCTACACCTCGGTGATTCCATATGTCGGCGTGCTCATCCTCGGAATGCTGCTCATCATGATCTTCCCGTCCATCGCGACGGTGCTGCCGCGCGCGCTGTTCTAGCGGGCCGCAGCGGGGCGGCCCGCGAAGGGGCCGCCCCGCCGGCGCAGGCCCGCGCGCCGTGCGTTTAGCGCACGCGTGCGCATGCCGGACGCAGCAGCCGCATACCACGTCACGCTTGCCGCGGCCTGCGCCGTTGCCCGCGCCATGGCGCTCCGGTAGAAACGCCGCATCGGGCAAGCCGACCCGTTCGGCTTGGTACAGCGCAGTTTGCGCACCACAGGCGCCGGCCGCTTGCATGTCGAGGCGGCAAGGCGCGCATCACAAGAAGAACGCGCGCAATGACCACGCCGCCACCCGCCGCGAACGACGGCCTGCTCGACGCGATGCAGTTCGAGGCCGATGCACTGGCCGACGACACCATCGCCGCCATCCTCCACCCCCATGGCGAGCCGGCGCATGCGCTGGGCGCCGACCATCACGACGCCTGGGAGCGCATGGCACTCGTCAACCAGCAGATCGCGCACTGGAGCGACAACGCCAGCATCACCGGCTGGCAACCCGAGGGCCAGGTGCTGCCCGAGGACATGGCACAGGCGCTGCGCCGCTACCTCGACAACGCGCGGCCGCTGCCCGCATGGGCCGATGCCGGCAAGATCCGTCGTGCCGAGGAACTGTTCATGCAGCAGGGCGTGCTGTGGTGCACCCTGCTGTTCTGCGCCAGCCTGCCGCAGTGCTATGTGGTGCCGAGCCTGGCCGAGGTGCTGCAGACCACCGGCCAGCTCGCAAAGCACACCGAATACCGCATCCGTGCCACCGGCGCCATGATCTTCCCGGTGATGATGCCGGGCGGCCTCACCGACCCGAGCGGGGCGGGCGTGGCGCAGGTGCTCAAGGTGCGGCTGATCCATGCCGTCATCCGCCACCTGCTGCTGCACGGCAGCCCGTCGCAGGCGCTGGCGGCACTCGGCGACGCTCGGCGCGTGGCCGGCGCGGGCGTGGTGCCGCCGCAGACGCTGGACCGCAGCCGCGCGAGCATGCACCAGGCCCTCTTCGCCCACGGCTGGCAGCTCGGCGAGGACGGCCTGCCCTGCAACCAGGAAGAGCTCGCCTACACCCTGCTCACATTCGGGTTCGTGCCGCTGCGCGGCCTGCGCAAGCTGGGCGTGGGCCTGGCGCCGGCCGACGAGGAAGCCACGCTGCACGCCTGGAACGTGATGGGGCATTACGTGGGCGTGCGCCACGAGCTGATGGCGCACACCATGGACGAGGCGCAGGCGCTGTTCGACCGCATCCAGGCTCGCGCACGCGCCCGGCCGCCGCGCGAGGACTGCCGCCCGCTGCTCGCCCGCGCACTGATGCAGACGATGAGCGACGTGATCCCGCTGCGCATCGCCAAGCCCTTCCCGGTGCTGCTCACCCGCCGCCTGTGCGGGCGCGCCGCCTCGCGCGACCTGGCGCTGGACACGCGGGTGTCGCGCAGTTCCAAGGCGGTGTTCGCGGTGCTGATGGGCAGCATCCGCCTCGTCGACGCGCTGGTGCGCCTGTGGGTGCATGACTTCTCGATCTCGCGGCTCATCACGCGCGTGGTCGGCTACCGCTTCATCACCCGCATGCTGATGGACCAGACCCGGCCGCTGAAGCTGCCCGAGCCGGTGCTCTCGCGCGTAGACAGCGTCATGGCCGGCTGGGGCCACGACCCGCAGGCGCCACGCTGGATGAACGCGGTGGAAGACCGCTTCACCGCGCCCGGCCACTGGCAGCCGGCACGGCCGGACGCCGCGCGCGAGGCGGACGCGCAGGCACGCGCCTGAACGAGAATCCGCGGCTTCGTGCACCGGCCCCGGAGTCGACCTGCCATGACGTGCCGTCTCTCACCGACCGAGCGTCTGCCCGGCCCGCCATGGGCCTGGCTCGCCGCCATGCTGCTGGCGCTGCTGATGCTGCCGTCGCTTGCGAGCGGCGCGGGCCCGGCGCGGCTGGTGCTGGACGATGCGGTGTCATCGCACGAGCCGTGGCCGGTGGTCACCGTGCTGCCTGAAGGCGCGAAACCGATGTCGATCGGCGAGGCCGTGGCCTCGACATCGCGCTTCAGCGTGCCGCGCACCGCCTACGGCACGCTGGGCATGCACAAGCTGCCGGTGTGGGTGCGGGTGCCGCTGTCGGTGCCGGCGCACGCCGACGGCCGCTGGGTCCTCAACATCGACTACGCGGTGCTCAACCGGGTGGAGCTCTACCTGATGCGGGCCGGGCGCATCGAGCAGCAGATCGTGCTCGGCAACCTCGAGCCCTTCGCCGAGCGGCCGCTCGCCAGCCGCACCCCGGCCGCGCCGCTCAGGCTCGAGCCGGGCAGCGACTACGAGCTCTTCATGCGGGTGCACACGCTGGGCGGCATGGTGCTGCCCATCACCTTCGACAAGCCCGACGTCTTCCATGCCCGCGCGCTCGACGAGCAACTGCTGCAGGGACTGCTCACCGGTCTCGCGCTGTGGCTGCTGCTCTACAGCCTGCTGCAGTGGGTGACGCTGCGCGACAGCCTGTACATCAAGTACGCGATGCTGATCAGCGGCAGCATCACGTTCTCCATCTTCCAGTTCGGCCTGGGGCAGCAGTACCTGTGGACCGACAACGGCTGGCTCGAGCTGCACGCCGGCGGGCTGTCGGCGCTGGTCGCCGCGGCCGGCACCTTTCTCTTCGTCGAGCAGGCACTGGCGCGGCCGAGCACGCATCCGCTGTACAGCCGGGTGATGTACGCCGGCGCGGCGACACTGCTGTTCTTCGCGCTGCTGTACGCGGCCGACCTCATCCATGTGCACACGGTGAGCATCGTCATCGGCACGCTCGGCCTGATGCCGGCGCTCATGGGTCTGCCCGGGGCCATCGCGCGGGCGCGGCGTGGCGACAGCGTGGGCTGGTACTTCCTCTTCGCCTGGATCGGCTACTTCGTCTCCACCTGGCTGATGGTGCGCATGCTCAAGGGGGGCTTGCCCGTCAACTTCTGGACGCTGCATTCCTTCCAGATCGGCGCCACGCTCGACATGCTGCTGTTCATGCGGGTGCTCAGCCTGCGCTCGGCCGCGCTGCATGCCGAAGCCCAGCGCGCCCGGCGCGAGCACGAGCTGCTGCGCTCGCAGGCGCTGACGGACCCGCTCACCGGCCTGCCCAACCGGCGCGGCCTGTTCGCGGCGCTCGAGGCGGCGCTGCCGCAGTGCTCCAACGAGCGGCTGCTCGCGGTCTACATGCTGGACCTCGACGGCTTCAAGCAGGTCAACGACCGCTACGGCCACGATGTGGGCGACGAACTGCTGGTCGAGGCCTCACGCCGCCTGCGCGCCAACCTGCGCGGGGACGACGTGGTCGCGCGACTGGGCGGCGACGAATTCGTCGTCACCATCGGTGGCCTGCGCAGCGACCGCCAGGCGCACGAACTCGGCACGCAGCTCGTCGCGGCCTTCCGCGCGCCCTTCGAGGTGGCCGGCCACAGCTGCCACATCGGCCTGACGGTGGGCTATGTGCTGGTGCCCATCGACGGCGACGACCCGGCCGTGCTGCTCAAGGGCGCCGACGCCGCCATGTACGCCGGCAAGCAGGACGGCAAGAACTGCCTGCGCCGCGGCGAGCCGGTGGTCACCGCTGTCGGCGCGCTTTGACCCCGAGACAAGGCGGCGCTCGCCCGGCCGCCGCCCTCGCCCGCGGACGACTCATTCACTGACGGGCGAAACCCCGTGCCGCGCCTGCCAGGCCTGCATGGCGTCCACGGCCTCGTCCAGGCCCTTCAGCCGCTGAACACCATCGACGTCCGCGAGCCGTTGCACCGCCGCGCCGCCGGCCCACACCTCGACCGTTGAAGGCAGGCGCTCGCGCAACTGGCGCAGGAAGGCCGGCAGGCTGCGCGCCGGAAATGCGGACGAAAAGGACAAGGCGACGACCTGCGCGCCGTAGCCTTCGGCGGCGCCGGCGATGGCCGCCACCGGCGTGCCGGTGCCCAGGCTGATGCAGCGGGCGCCATGCAGCGCGAGCAGGCACTCGACCATCAGCAGCCCCAGCCCGTGCTGCTCGTCCGGCGCCGTGGTCAGCAGCACGGTGGGCGCGCGCCCGGCCGGCAGCAGCGCGAGGGCTTGCCGCAGCAGGCGCGCCACCGTCTCGGTGAAGAGATGCTCCTCGAACACCTGGAGGCTGCCGCGGGCCCACTCCTCGCCAACGAGTGTGGTCAGTGGTGCGACGATGTCCTGGACAAATGAAGCGAGGCCACGCAACGCGAGCTGCTGCTGCATCAGCCGCGAAAGCCCCTCGGTGTCGTGCGCGCGCAATGCGGCGAGCACGGCGTCGGCGCCGTCTGGCACGGCAGGCTCGGCCGGCCCGGAGGCCCGGGCCGACGCCGGTGCGGAGGCCAGCGCGTGCAACTCCGGCAGCGGGCACGCCAGCAGGCGCCCGGGGCGGTGGCCCTGGTCCATCAGGCGTTTGACCAGCCGCAATCGCTCCACCTGGTCCGCCGGGTAGACCCGCTCGCCATGGTGGTCGCGCAGCGGCGCAGGAAAGCCGTAGCGGCGCTCCCACACGCGCAGGACGTCCTTCGACAGCCCGACCTCGCGTTCGACGGTCGCGATGCCGGGCATCGGCTCGGAATTTTTCATTTTGTCCTAGACAAACTATTGACACACACCAAACACACCACTATTCTGGCGCACATCACTTCGTTGTCCTAGACAAACTTCATGAAAGGCCTGCCATGTCCAAGCTTCTGAAACGCCTTGCCGCGGTTGCACTCCTGGGCATCGTCGCCGCCTGCGGCGGCGGTGACGATGCCGACCCGACCGTCGTGCAGGTCGCGCAGGCCGACGCCCGCCTGTCCATCCTTGCCGAAGCCGTCGCCGCCGCCGACCTGGCCGACACCTTGTCCGGTCCCGGGCCGTTCACGGTCTTCGCGCCCACCAACGACGCCTTTGCCGCATTGCTCACCGAACTGGGCGTGAGCAAGGCGCAACTGCTCGCCGACAAGCCGCTGCTGACCGAGGTGCTGACCTATCACGTCGTGCCGGCGGCGGTCCCGAGCAACCAGGTCCCGGTGAACACGCCCATCGCCACCGTGCAAGGCGACAGCTTCACCGTCGACGCCACGCTGAGCCTCACCGACCAGCGCGGTCGCACCGCACGCATCGCCGACACCGACCTGCACGCACGCAACGGCGTGGTCCATGTCATCGACCGCGTGATCCTTCCTTCGCCCTGATCTTTACCCCCACTCAAGGAGTCCTGCCATGAAAAACGTTCTTCTGATCGCCGCCCTCGCCGCCGCCGCTGCTTCCGTCCAGGCCAAGGACCTGGTGGAGACGGCCACGTCCGCCGGCCAGTTCAACACCCTCGCCACGGCCCTGCAGAAGGCCGGCCTGGTTGACACGCTCAAGGGGCCCGGACCGTTCACCGTGTTCGCGCCGACCGACGACGCCTTTGCCAAGGTTCCCAAGGCACAACTCGATGCGCTGCTGGCCGACAAGGACAAGCTGGTGGCCGTGCTCACCTACCACGTGGTGCCCGGCAAGGTGATGGCCAAGGACGTGAAGGCCGGCGAGGTCAGGACGGTGCAAGGCAGCAGCCTGACCGTGACCACGGCCGACGGCGTCAAGGTCGACGGCGCCAACGTGGTCAAGACGGACATCGCCGCCGACAACGGCGTGATCCATGTGATCGACAGCGTGGTGATCCCGCGCTGAGCCTCAGAAGGGCGCGCCGGCAACGCCGGCGCGTCACCCGTTCCAGCGGGCGCGCGCTTCGCTTAAGGTCGGCACGTCGTTCGCATGGAGACCCGGCGATGAAGTACGACGTGACACGGCGCGGCCCGCGCCTCGAAGCGTTCAGCGCCCACAGCGGCTACCGCATCCGCCTGAGCACGCTCGCCGACAGCGAGCTCGACAGCTTTCCAGTGACGGTGCACGTGCGCGGCTCCGAAAGCGAGGACGAGATCCGCGTGGACGTGCCGAAGAAGCACCTCGCCAGCGCCGACGACGCCTTTGCCTACGGCATGCGCTGCGCGGTGATGTGGATAGACGCGGAGGATCACCGGCTGCGTTGACGGCGCCGTCCGCGCCGCCGCCTACAGCACCAGCACCGCCCGGAAGTCGTTCACGTTGGTGAAGGTCGGCCCGGGCACCACCAGGTCGCCGAGCGCCGAGAAGAAGCCGTAGCTGTCGTGGCGATCGAGGAACTCGGCGGCCTTCATGCCGCGGGCTGCGCCGCGGGCCAGCGTGTCGGGCGTGACGATGGCGCCGGCGTTGTCCTCGATGCCGTCGATGCCGTCGGTGCCGGCGGCCAGCACATGCACCCGAGCCTCGCCTTGCAAGGCCACCGCGCAGCCGAGCAGGAATTCGCCGGCGCGCCCGCCTCGTCCCGAGCTGTCGGTGCCTGCGGGCCTGGCCTTCACGGTGACCGTCGTCTCGCCGCCCGAGAGGATGACGCAGGGCGCGGCAAACGGCTGGCCGCGGCGCGCGACTGCGCGGGCGAGCGCCGCATGCACCTTGCCGACCTCGCGCGATTCGCCCTCCAGGTCGTCCCCGAGGATGTGGGCATCGACGCCGGCCGCGCGCGCGAGCGCCGCCGCCGCCGCCAGCGACTGCCACGGCGTGGCGATGAGATGCACCTCGTGAGCGTCGAAGCGCGCATCGCCCGGCTTGGGGCTTTCGAAGGCACCGTTTTCCAGGCCAGCGCGCGCGGCCGCGGGAAGTTCGATGCCGTGGCGCGAGAGGATGCGCAGCGCGTCGGCGCAGGTCGTCGGGTCGGGCACGGTCGGGCCACTGGCGATGACCTCCGGCGCATCGCCCGGCACGTCGCTGATGAGCAGCGTCACCACCCGCGCCGGCGCGCACAGCGCCGCCAGCCGCCCACCTTTGATGGCCGAGAGGTGCTTGCGCACGCAGTTCATCTCGTCGATGGCCGCGCCGCTCTTGAGCAGCGCCTGGTTGATGGCCTGCTTGTCCTCGAGGCTCAGGCCCTCGGCCGGCAGCGTGAGCAGCGCCGAGCCGCCGCCGGAGATGAGGCACAGCACCAGGTCGTCCTCCCCCAGCCCCTGGGCGAGTTCGACGATGCGCCGGGCGGCCTCACGGCCGGCTGCATCGGGCACGGGATGCGCCGCTTCCACCACCTCGATGCGTCCCGGCGCGGCCTTGTAGGCCGGCGGCACATGGTCGTAGCGGGTGACGACCAGGCCGCTCAGCGGCGCGTCCGCAGGCCAGAGCGCATCCACGGCCGCGGCCATGGCGCCGCCCGCCTTGCCGGCACCCAGCACGACCGTGCGGCCCTTGGGCGGCGGCGGCAAAAAGGCGGCGGTGTTGTGCGCCGGCTGTGCGCGGGCCACGGCGGCGTCGTAGAGCGCGCGCAGAAAGCCGCGCGGATCGGTGTGGGGGGAAGGCGTCGGCATCGGCGGATTATCCGAAGCCGCCACACGGCACGGCCGGCGTGCGCGCGCGCTCGTCACGCCTTGCGGCATGGCGTGAATGCGGCCTCCTCGGGTCGACCCGGAGTCGGACTTCTTTCCAGGCGCAGCCGACCTCCTCGGTGCTGGCTCGAATGCTGCCTGCCGCCGACCCCCTACGTTGAAGTAGTGATTGACTTTCTCAGGCGATCGTCCCCGAGCGGCATGCTCCTTGCGTTCTCGCGGTGGTCGGATTCGAGGGAGTCCGACGCCCACGCCGGTGCCCCGCCGCACTCGCACCAACGAACGATTCAACGCAAAGGCCGAGACATCCGATGTTCGACAAAGCACTTCTTTCTCTTGCCATCGCCCTGGGAGCGACTTCCGCGGTTGCCGATCCGCTGTTCGCGAGCTTCGACAACTTCAACTATTCCGGCACGGTAACGCGCTACGCGACGCTGGCCGATGCACAGGCCGGCACGAACGCCCTGGGCGCGCACACCATCGCGACGGCCACGAACGGGCCGCGTGCGACCTTGCCGAATGCGCGCGATGCGCTGCTCTACGTGAGCACCGCCAACCCCGCCTACTACCAACCCTTCGCGTACTTCTCCACGGCCTGGTACTACTCGACGACCGGCTCGACCGGCAGCGGCAATCCGAACAACACCAACAACGGCTTCGTGCAGTACTACGACGCCGGCGCGCTGGATGCCGTCATCGACGGCGGCTGGTCGAACGCTTACTCGCGCTTCACCGTCAGCATCACCGGCGGCCCCGGGGACGACGCCGACAACGCCCGCCTGTGGCCCGCGCCCGGCTCGGGTGCTGCCTCCACCAGCGCCGGCTTGTTCCACAGCTTCGACCTGGCGCTGATCGCGGACTTCGCCGCGGCCGCGACGCTCAACACCACGACGGGCTGGTACGAAACCACGGCCGACCCGAGCCTCGTGTCGGGCAGCGTGCGCGGCATCTTCGAGAACGACTCGGCCTCGCTCGCGGCCGGCTTCTATGCGTTCGACTTCTCGCTGGCCGGCGGCAGCTGGGCGGCGCAAAGCGGCGCCACCTACGAGGGCAACGGCCCGTCGGGGCTGTTCGCTGCGGCGGCGGTCGTGCCGGAGCCGGGCTCGCTGGCACTCTCCGGCCTGGGCCTGTTCGGCCTGGTGGCGCTGCGTCGGCGTCGCTGATCAGCGCTCATTCGTTCGGACGGCGGCCCGTGGCCGCCGTTTTTTTGTCCGGCATGGCCGCGCTGCCCCGTGCGACCGTGCGCGCCAGCTCGGCGGTGGCGGTGCGACGGGTGATGCGTTGCCGACGCGCCTTGGCCGTAGCCGCGCAGATGCTGGTAGCGCGCCACCTGCTCGGGCGTGAGCACGCGGGTCTGCTCGAGGTGCGCCTGCAGATGCGCCTGTCGCAGCTTGCCGCGGATCGTCGCCGCCTCTTCGAGGGCGCGTGACAGCGTCTCGCCGGTGACTTGGCGGTCGCGAAACTGGCCCTCGAGCGCCGCTTCCGCGGCGACCAGCCGTGCGCCCAAGGCCTTGGCCGCCGCGTCCATGCGGTCGAAGATGGCTTGCGTCTGCGCCCGTTGCTCCGCGGAGAGCTGCAGCTGCGCGGACAGCTCGAGCACATGCGCCGGGCCCGGGTAACCGTTGAGCTCGGCCGCCTTGGCGAAACCCATGCCGCGGCCGGCCAGCAGATCGGCCACTTCGGCCGCTGACAGTGCCTTGATGTCGCGCGTCTGCTCGCCGGCATAGGGCGATGGCGATGGCGAGGCGGCGTGCCCACCGGTGAAGGTCGCGAGGGCCAGTGCGGTGGCGGCGAGAAATGGCTTCATGCGGATCTCCTTCGTGGTGAGCGCCGGCAACGGCTCAGGCGCCCAGGATGGCCATGGTGATGCGCGAGACGCAGGTGAGCTGCCCCCGGTCGTTGCGCAGGTCGATCTGCCAGACGTGGGTGGTGCGCCCGATGTGCACCGGGCGTGCGATGCCGGTGACCCAGCCCTCGCTCACGGCCCGCAGGTGGTTGGCGTTGATGTCCAGCCCCACGGCCCGGTGGCCGGCGGGCGCGGCATACGCGGCGCCGCAGGAGCCCAGGGTTTCGGCGAGCACCACCGACACCCCGCCGTGCAGGATGCCCACCGGCTGGCGGGTGCGTTCGTCCACCGGCACGCGGCCGCGCACGAAATCGTCGCCGACCTCGAGGAACTCGATGCCCAGGCGGGCGGCGGCGGTGTCGATGTGGATGGTGGTCAGCGTCTCGACACTGACGGGTTGCTTCCAGATGGCGGTCATGGGCAGGCGTGGTTGAACGGCAAAGCGCCGATTCTGGGCGAGCCGCGTGCAGGCCGCTCGCACCCCTGCGACCCGCGCTACGGCCCCGGCGCGCCGGCCGCCACCCAGCGGCCGAGCAGTGCACGTTCCTCATCGCTCATCTGCGTGGCGTTGTTCAGCGGCATGGTCTTCTGCAGCACCGCCTGCTGCAGGATCTGCTGCGCCTGCTGCACGATCAGCACCGGCGTGTGCAGCTGCACGCCCTTGTTCGCCACCTCGGCGCCGTGGCAGAGCACGCAGCGCTGCTCGACGATGGCCTGCACCTGGGCGAAGCGCACCGGCTCGCCCGCTGCGGCGCTCACGCGCGAGGGCGCGGGCTTCAGCCACACGATGACCGCCACCAGCAGCACACAACCCGCCAGCGCCCAGGCCCACGGCAGCGGCCGGCCGTGCAGCCGCGCCGCATGGCGCGCGACGAAGAAATGCCGGATCAGCGCACCTGCGGCCATCAGCAGCACCAGCACGCCCCAGGCCTGCGGGCCGCTGTAGAGAAAGCCGTAGTGGTTGCTGATCATCGCGATCAGCACCGGCAGCGTGAAGTAGGTGTTGTGCACGCTGCGCTGCTTGCCGCGCCGCCCGTGAACGGGGTCGACCGGCTGGCCGGCCTTCATCTGCGCGATCACGGTCTTCTGGCCCGGGATGATCCAGAAGAACACATTGGCGCTCATGGCCGTGGCCATCATCGCGCCGACCAGCAGGAAGGCGGCGCGCCCCGCGAAGAGCTGGCAGGCGAGCCACGTGGCGAACACCACCACCGCGCACACCAGCAGGCCCACGAAGCGCTCGCCGCCCGCACGATCGCCCCACACGCGGCAGATGGCGTCGTACACCAGCCAGAACACCGCGAGAAAGGCGAGTGCGGCGGCGATCGCGGCCGGCGCCGACCAGTCATGCACGCGCGGGTCGATCAGGTAGCTGCCGGCCTGCCAGAGGTAGAGCACGGTGAACAGCGCAAAGCCGGTCAGCCAAGTCGAATAGCTTTCCCAGTAGAACCAATGCAGATGCGCGGGCAGCTGCTTCGGCGCGACCAGGTATTTCTGCGGGTGGTAGAACCCGCCGCCGTGCACCGCCCAGAGCTCGCCGTCCACGCCCTTGGCGCGCAGCGCCGGGTCGGTGGGCGGGGTGAGGTTGCTGTCGAGGAAGACGAAGTAGAAGGACGAGCCGATCCACGCGATGGCGACGATCACATGCGCCCAGCGCAGCAGCAGATTGGCCCAGTCGAGCAGGTAGGGTTCCATCAGCTGCCGCGGTAGGTGGAGTAGCTCCAGGGGCTGACCAGCAATGGCACGTGGTAGTGCGCCGCCGGGTCGGCGATGCCGAAGTCGATGGTCACCTCGTCCAGGAACGGCGGCTGCGGCAGCACCACGCCGCGCGCTGCGAAGTACGCCGCCACGCCGAACTTGAGCCGGTAGCGGCCGGCGCGCAGGGCGGCGCCCTCCAGCAACGGGCCGTCCGCACGGCCGTCGGCGTTGAGCACCGCCTGCCGCAGCAGCATGGCGGCGCCCACCGCATCCAGCCTCAACAGCGACAGCGCCATGCCGGCCGCCGGCCTGCCGTGCATGGTGTCGAGAACATGTGTGCTCAGGCCCATGGAACTCCTCGCGTGGTCGTGATGCGCTCGCGGCGCGAGCCTGCATACACTGTGGCATAGCCCGGCGGTTCGCGGCGCCTGCGAGCCCCTTCCCTCTTTCGCGACGCCCTGCGATGACCCCTGCCTCCTACCCGAGAGACCTGCGCGGCCATGGCGAACATCCGCCCAAGGCGCAGTGGCCCGGCGGCGCGCGCATCGCGCTGCAATTCGTCCTCAACTACGAGGAAGGCGCCGAGAACTGCGTGCTGCACGGCGACGCCGGCAGCGAGCAGTTCCTTTCCGAGATGGCCAGCCCGCCGGCCTACCCCGCGCGGCACCTGAGCATGGAAAGCATCTACGAGTACGGCGCGCGTGCCGGCGTGTGGCGGCTGCTGCGCGAGTTCGACCGCCGCGGCCTGCCGCTCACGGTGTTCGGCGTGGCGATGGCGCTCGAGCGCTGCCCCGAGGTGACACGCGCCTTCGTCGAACGCGGCCACGAGATCGCCTGCCACGGCTGGCGCTGGATCCATTACCAGGACGTGGACGAAGCCACCGAGCGCGAGCACATGGCGCGTGCGGTGGCCACCATCGAACGCCTCACCGGCGAGCGCCCGCTCGGCTGGTACACCGGGCGCGACAGCCCCAACACCCGCCGCCTCGTCGCCGAGCACGGCGGCTTCGCCTACGACAGCGACTACTACGGCGACGACCTGCCCTTCTGGCTGCAGGTGCGCAGGCGCGACGGCACGCTCACGCCGCAGCTCGTCGTGCCCTACACGCTGGACACCAACGACATGCGCTTTGCCCTGCCGCAGGGCTTTGCGCAGGGGGACGACTTCTTCACCTACCTGCGCGACAGCTTCGATGTGCTGTATGCCGAAGGCGAGCACACGCCGAAGATGCTGAGCATCGGCATGCACTGCCGGCTGCTCGGGCGCCCGGGCCGCCTGCGGGCGCTGCAGCGCTTTCTCGACCATGTGCAGGCGCACGACAAGGTGTGGGTCTGCCGGCGCATCGACATCGCGCGCCACTGGCAGCAGGTGCATCCCTTCGATGCCGCCACCGCCTTCGAATGGAGCTGACGGCGCATGAGCCTCACCCTGGACGCCTTGAACGCCGCATCGCCGGACGAGTTCGCCACGCTGCTCGCGGGCATCTACGAACACTCGCCCTGGGTGGTGCAGCGCGCGGCATCACGCCGGCCGTTCGCAAGCCTCGCCGCGCTGAAGCAGGCGCTCATCGCCGTGGTGCGCGAGGCGGGCGAAGACGAACAGCTGGCGTTGCTGCGGGCACACCCAGAACTCGCCGGCAAGGCCGTGGTGCGGCAGGCGCTCACCGCCGAATCGGCCAGCGAGCAGGCGAGCGCCGGCCTCGCGCATTGCAGCCCCGAGGAGTTCGCGCGGCTGCAGCAGCTGAACGCCGACTACAACGCCCGCTTCGGCTGGCCCTTCATCCTCGCGGTGCGCGGGCCGCGCGGCACCGGCCTGTCGCGCCGGCAGATCATCGACACCTTCGAGCGCCGGCTGGCCGCGCCGCACGAGGCGGAACGCGCCGAATGCCTGCGCCAGGTGCACCGCATCGCCGAACTGCGCCTGGCCGAGCGCTTCGGCCACACGCCTGCGCACGGCGAGCAGGTGTGGGACTGGTGCGAAGCCCTGGCCGCCCACAGCGATGCGGGCTTCAAGGAGCGCGGCGAGCTCACCGTCACCTACCTCACCGAGGCGCACCAGAGCTGCAGCCGGCAGATCCAGTGGTGGATGAAGGAATGCGGCTTCGACGAGGTGGGTGTGGATGCGGTGGGGAATGTGGTGGCGGTCTATCACGCCGACAGCGCTGCGCGGCCGCCCGGCCGGCCCCCTCTCCCGCTTGCGGGAGAGGGCTGGGGTGAGGGCACGGCCGCGGCGCAAGGCCGGCCTGACATGAATCGCCGTGGCCCTCACCCCGACCCTCTCCCAGGGGGAGAGGGAGAAATGCGTGCAGCGCGCATGCCACCCCGCCTGCTCACCGGCTCCCACTTCGACACCGTGCGCCGCGGCGGCAGGTACGACGGGCGGCTGGGCATCTTCGTGCCGATGGTGTGCGTGCGCGAGCTGCACCGCCGCGGCCGGCGCCTGCCCTTTGCCATCGAGGTGGTGGCCTTCGCGGAAGAGGAAGGCCAGCGCTACAAGGCGAGCTTTCTCGGCTCGGGCGCACTCGTCGGCAGCTTCGACCCGGCGTGGCTGGAGCAGACCGACGCCGACGGCGTGGCGATGCGCGAGGCCATGCAGGCCGCCGGCCTGCCCGGCACGCCGCAGGCCATCGCGGCGCTGCGCCGCGACCCGGCGCACTACCTCGGCTTCGTCGAGGTGCACATCGAACAAGGCCCGGTGCTGGCCGGGATGGACCTGCCGCTGGGTGTGGTCACGTCCATCAACGGCAGCCTGCGCTATCTCGGCGAGGTGACCGGCCAGGCCAGCCACGCTGGCACCACGCCGATGAACCGCCGGCGCGACGCGGCCGCGGCGGTGGCCGAACTCGCGCTCCATGCCGAGGCGCGCGCCGCACGCGACGGCGACTCGGTGGCGACCATGGGCCTGCTGGAGGTGCCGGACGGCTCGATCAACGTGGTGCCCGGCCGCTGCCGCTTCAGCCTCGACCTGCGCGCCCCGGATGATGCGCAGCGCGATGCGCTCGCCGCCGACGTGCGCGCAGAGCTCGGGCGCATCTGCGAACGCCGCGGCGTGAGCGCGACGCTGGAGCTCACCATGCGCGCCGCCGCTGCGCCGAGCGCCCCGGCCTGGCAAGCGCGCTGGGAGCGTGCGGTGGCCGCGCTCGGCCTGCCGGTGCACCGCCTGCCCAGCGGCGCCGGCCACGATGCGATGAAGCTGCACGAGTGCATGCCGCAGGCCATGCTCTTCGTGCGCGGAGAGAACGCCGGCATCAGCCACAACCCGCTCGAATCGACCACCGCCGACGACATGCAGCTCGCGGTGGATGCCTTCGCCCACCTGCTCGACGAGCTCGCCCGGGACCGCCCATGACCGCCCATCAGCAACTCGACGCCTGGATCGCCGCCCATTTCGACGAACAAGTCCAATTTCTGCAGGCCCTGGTGCAGATACCGACCGACACGCCGCCCGGCGACAACGCGCCGCACGCCGAACGCACCGCCGAGCTGCTGGCCGGCTTCGGCCTGCCGGCCAAGCAGCATGCCGTGCCGACCGAGCAGGTGCGCCGGCACGGCCTGGCGTCCATCACCAACCTCATCGTGCGCCGCCGCTTCGGCGACGGCCCGACCATCGCGCTCAACGCCCACGGCGACGTGGTGCCGCCTGGCCCCGGCTGGACGCACGATCCCTACGGCGGCGAGATCGTGGACGGCGCGCTCTACGGCCGCGCGGCCGCGGTGAGCAAGAGCGACTTCGCGACCTACACCTTCGCGCTGCGGGCGCTCGAATCGCTGAATGCGCCGCTGAACGGCGCGGT
>JBIQKU010000061.1:0-18303 GCA_044506225.1 Rubrivivax sp.
CGCGCCTTTGCCTACAACGACGCGCAGCGCAACCGCATCGGCGCGAACTTCCACCAGCTGCCGGTGAACCGGCCCAAGGTGCCGGTGAACAGCTACCTCTTCGACGGCCACATGACCTACGAACACAGCGGCAGCGCCCCGGTGTATGCGCCGAACAGCGGTGGCCGGGCCTGGGCCGACGGCGAGGCCGCGCCCGAGGAGTCCTGGCAGGTCGACGGCGAGATGGTGCGCAGAGCCTACAGCCTGCATGCCGAGGACGACGACTTCGGGCAGCCCGGCACGCTGGTGCGCGAGGTCTTCGACGACGAGCAGCGCAACCCCCTCGTCGACCAGGTGGCCGGCAGCCTGCTCGGCGGCGTGCGCAGCCCCGTGCTCGAGCGCGCGCTCGACTACTGGAAGCGCATCGACGCCGATGTGGGCGGGCGCATCGAGGCCAAGGTGCGCCAGGGCGCGGCGAGAAAGCCGGCCGAGGGCATGGGCGAGGGCTGAACGCGGCGGCCGCGTCGCGCGCTCAGGCGCGAGGCGGCCGCGCGCGCGGCGGCATCAGTCGGGTGTGACGTCGCGAATGGTCTGCGTGCCACGCGCATCGCGCGCCCGGCCGATGGCGGAGTCGAGCGCACGCGCCAGCTTGTCGCCGCCGCCGCGCACCGCGTCGGCGACGCTGCCGGCATCGTGGGTGACGGTCACCGGCGGCCGGCCGGACGTGCGGGCTTCCAGGGTGCAGCGCTTGTCGTTGTCGCCCACACGGCCGGCATTGGTGTCGCTCAGGTGCACCTCGATGCGGGTGACGTGATCGCGAAAGCGCCCGAGCTTGCCCTTCAGTTCGTTCTCCACCCATTCGGCGAGCGACTCGGGCCGCTGGATGTTGTCGTCGGCGTTGACTTGGATTTGCATGGGACTCCTCGGAAGTGATGGGCCTGCAAGCTACGAGTGCCACCGATGCCGAAGGTTCACCGGCCTCAGCTGAAGCTCAGGCCCAGTTGCGCGGGGTCGCCGCGACCGGCGCGCACCAGGGCGGGTTCGTCGCCGGTGAGGTCGATCACCGTGGTGGGTTCCATCGCGCAGGCACCGGCATCGACCACGCCCTGGATGAGCTTGTCGTAGCGCGCGAGGATCTCCTCGGCGTCGTTCAGCGGCTCGCTCTCGCCGGGCGGGATCAGCGTGGTGGCCAGCAGCGGCTGGCCGAGCTCACTCAGCAGTTGCTGTGCCACCCGGTGCGTGGGCACACGCAGGCCGATCGTGCGCCGCGCCGGGTGCGAGACACGGCGCGGCACCTCCTTGGTCGCTTCGAGCACGAAGGTGAAGGGGCCGGGGGTGCCCAGCTTGAGCAGGCGGTACTGGCGGTTGTCCACGCGCGCGTAGTTGGCCAGTTCGCTCAGGTCGCGGCACAGCAGCGTGAGCAGGTGCTTGTCGTCCACGCCGCGGATGCGCCGCAGGTTCTCGGCCGCGGTCTTGTCGTCCAGGTGGCACACGAGCGCATAGCTCGAATCGGTGGGAATCGCCAGCACACCGCCGTTGTGCAGCAATTGCGCGGCCTGCTTGAGCAGCCGCAGTTGCGGGTTCTCGGGGTGGACTTCGAAGTGCAGTGACATGCGGCAGCGGTCCTCGCCGTAGCGGTTCAGTGCGGGTGATGCACCCGGTCGGCCAGCGCTTCCCACACCGGGGTGAGCGATTCGGGCAGCGGCGGCAGGGCGCCGAGGTCGACATGGCTTTCGCTCGGGCTGTGGAAGTCCGAGCCGCGCGAGGCGAGCAGGCCGAATTCGAGCGCGGTGTCGGTGTATTTCGCGAAGTCGGGCGGGGTGTGGCTGCCGGTGACCACCTCCACGCCGCGCCCGCCGTGGTCCTTGAACTCGCTGAAGAGCGCGTATTCCTCGGTCGGGGTGAACTTGTAGCGCCCCGGGTGGGCGATCACCGCCAGCCCGCCGGCCTCATGGATCCAGCGCACCGCGTTGGCGAGCGTCGCCCAGCGGTGCGGCACGAAGCCGGGCTTGCCGTCGACGAGAAAGCGGCGGAACACCTCCTGCGTGTCGGCGCACACGCCGGTTTCCACCAGATAACGCGCGAAGTGCGTGCGCGAGATCAGCTCCGGGTTGCCGACATAGCGCAGCGCACCTTCGTAGCTGCCCTCGATGCCCACGGCCGCCAGGCCTGCCGCCATCTCGAGTGCGCGTTCGCGGCGGCCGCCGCGGGTGGCGCGCAGGCCGGCGATCAGCGCAGGGTCGTCGGCATTGAAGCCCAGGCCGACGATGTGCACCGTCTGCCCGGCAAAGGTGATGGAGATCTCGGTGCCGGTGAGATAGGGCAGGCCAAGCGCCAGCGCCGCCGTGCGTGCACGGTGCTGGCCGGCGACTTCGTCATGGTCGGTCAATGCCCACAGCGCCACGCCGTTGGCCTTGGCGCGTACGGCCAGTTCCTCCGGCGCCAGCGTGCCATCCGACACGGTGGAATGGCAGTGCAGGTCGGCGTTCATGGGCGTCGATTGTAGGAAGCCACTCTTGCGTGACCCGGCGGCAAGGTGATGCCGGCGATGGGCTATCGCGCCACGCGAAGCACCCGGGCGCGACGGCTGTCGGTGAGCACGTACAGCGCGCCGTCCGGGCCCTGGCGCACATCGCGCATGCGCTCGCCGAGCGAGGCGAAGAGCGGCTCCCGGCTGCTCACGGTCGTGCCCTCCAGTCCCACGCGCCAAAGCGACTGGTCGCGCAGCGCGCCGATGAAGGCATGGCCGCGCCACTCGGGGAACATGCGGCCATCGTGGAAGCACAGGCCGCTGGGCGCGATGGAGGTCGGCCCCCAGATGCTCACCGGTGGCTCCAGGCCTTCGCCCGCGCTCGCGCCGCCCACCGGCTCGCAGCGTCCGACCGGTGCGCCGTATTCGCAGCCGTGGGACACGCGCGGCCAGCCGTAGTTGGCGCCGCGGCGCACGCGGTTGAGCTCGTCGCCGCCTTGCGGGCCGTGCTCGGCCACCCAGAGTTCGCCGGTGTCCGGATGCAGCGCTGCGCCCTGCACATTGCGATGGCCCCAGCTCCAGATCTCGGGGCGGGCGTGGGCGCGGCCGACGAAGGGGTTGTCGTCCGGCACGCGGCCGTCGGGCCGGATGCGCACCACCTTGCCGTGGTGGGCCGAAAGGTCCTGCGCCTTGACCCGCTCTCGCGCGTTCTGGCGGTCGCCGAGGGTGACGAACAGCATGCCGTCGCGCGCAAACACCAGCCGCGAGCCGAAGTGCCCGTTGCTGGCGGCCTTGGGCGTCTGGCGGAAGATCACCTGCAAATCGCGCAGCGCCTCGCCCGCGAGCCGTGCCCGCGCCACCGCCGTGCCGTTGCGGCCCGCCTCCTCGCCGCTGCCGGCTTCGGCATAGCTCAAGTAGACCATCAGGTCGCCGCCTTCCTCGCGCACCGCCACGTCCAGCAGCCCGCCCTGGCCGCGGGCATGGACCTCGGGCACGCCCGAGATCTCCGCCAGGGCCGAACCGCCGCGTGCGGGGACACGCAGCAGCCGCCCACGCTTTTCGGTCACAAGCGCACCGCCATCCGGCAGGAAGGCGATCCCCCAGGGATGCTCGAAGCCCTCGGCCCAGGTGGCCGGCTCGGGCAGCGGCGCAGCACGGACGAAGGAGAAGCCGGCGAGGGCGGTGCCGGCGACGGCGATGCGCTGCAGGGCGCTGCGGCGCGAGACGGCGAGGTCAGTGGGCATGGCGGGCTCCGGCGGGGGACGCTGCAGTATCCCGTCGGGGCGATCGGCGTGCCGGGGCGGCCTTCTTTTCCGGCTGGGGCAGAGGGAGAGGGGAAGTCTGGCTTTGCCGAAGGCCGTGGGCCCTCACCCCAACCCTCTCCCAGAGGGAGAGGGAGTACTGCCTCCGTCGTTCGGCTGAGTCTGCGCCCTCTCCCCCTCTGGGGGAGAGGGAGGAACGCGTGCGCTCAACACCCGCGCCCGTCCACCAGCGCCGCCTCCACCACCATCTGCAGCCGCTGCCGGCCGTTGTATTCGTCGACATTCAGGCGATACGCCAGCGTCACCCGCTCCGGCAGCGGTTCGCTGCGGCCGAACCAGATGGCATCGCGCACGGTGCCGCCGTGCTTGACCGCGAGCTTGAGATGCCGCTCGCCGACCAGCCGTTGCGACACCACCAGCACCTCGTCGCTGAACACCGGCGGCTCGAAGGCCTGGCCCCACACCAGCGCGTCGAGCGACTGCACCGTCTCGACATTGAAGTACTCGAGCGCGAGCGGCCCGTCGCACAGCAGCTTGCGTGCGAGCGTGGCGCGGTCCAGCCATTCATGGGCGACACGCTGCAGGGCGGCGTCGAAGGTGGCGAAGTCCGGCTCGGCGAGCGTCGCGCCGGCGGCCATCGCATGGCCACCGAACTTCTTCAGCAGGCCCGGATGGCGCTTGCTCACCAGGTCCAGCGCGTCGCGCAGATGAAAGCCGGCGATGGAGCGGCCCGAGCCTTTCAGCAGTCCGTCCTGCCCGCGGGCGAAGACGAAGGTCGGCCGGTGCACCCGGTCCTTGAGCCGCGAGGCGACGATGCCCACCACACCTTCGTGGAAGGCAGGGTCGTAGATGGCCAGCGCCGCCGGCGGCTCGCCCTGCGGCATCAGCGCGTCCAGCATGGCCTCGGCCTGCTCGCGCATGCCCGCTTCCACGTCGCGCCGCTCGCGGTTGATGGTGTCCAGCTGCGTGGCCAGTGTCTGCGCGCGGCCGGGGTCGTCGGTGAGCAGGCATTCGATGCCCAGCGTCATGTCCGACAGCCGCCCGGCGGCGTTCAGCCGCGGCCCGAGCGCGAAGCCGAAATCGAAGCCGCTCGCACGCCGCGGATCGCGCCCCGCCGCGGCGAACAGCGCCGCGACGCCGGGCTGCATGCGCCCGGCGCGTATGCGCTTCAGGCCCTGGGCGACGAGGCGCCGGTTGTTCGCGTCGAGCCTGACCACGTCGGCCACCGTGCCGAGCGCGACCAGGTCGAGCAGCACATCGAGCCGCGGCTGGTTCTGCGCATCGAACACCCCGCGGCTGCGCAGCTCGGCGCGCAGCGCGAGCAGCACGTAGAACATCACGCCCACGCCGGCCAGGTGCTTGCTCGCAAAGCCGCAGCACGGCTGGTTGGGGTTGACGATGACGTGCGCGTCGGGCAACTGCACCTGCTCGCCGACCAGGGCCGGCAGGTGGTGGTCGGTGACGATGACCGCCATGCCGGCCGCGCGCGCATGCGCCACGCCGGCGTGGCTCGCGATGCCGTTGTCCACGGTGAGCAGCACGTCGGGCCGCTGGCGCGCGGCGAGATCGACGATGGCCGGCGTGAGCCCGTAGCCGTGCACCGCGCGGTCGGGCACCACATAGCCGAGCGTCTCGCGCGCCGCACCCAGCATCGTGAGGCCGCGCAGCGCGACGGCGCAGGCGGTGGCGCCGTCGCAGTCGTAGTCGGCGACCACGCAGATGCGCTGCCGGGCGGCGATGGCATCGGCCAGCAGCACCGCCGCCTCGCGCGCGCCGTGCAGTTCGCCGGGCGCGAGCAGCCTGCCCAGGCCGTCGTCGAGTTCATCGGCTGATGTCACCCCACGGCCGGCGTACAGCCGCGCGAGCAGCGGATGCACGCCCGCCTGCTCCAGCGCCCAGGCGACGCGCGGCGGCACGTCGCGCAACAGCAAGGCGGGCGGGCTCACAACGCCTCCAGGACCGTCTGCGGCAGCGCGGCGCGGCGTGCGCCGACGAGGCGCTGCCACAGCGAGCGCGGCGCGGGCTCGAAGCGCTGTGCCTGGCGTTCGCCGCACAGCGTGAGCGTCACCGCCTCGCCGCGCCGCGCGCGGTCGAGCAGCGGGCCCAGCACCTGCGCATCGAGCGCGCGCCAGGCCTCGGCCCAGGCCGGCCAGTCCTCGGCGAGCAGCGAGGCGCGCAGGCGTTCGTCGACCACCGGCGCCTCGCCCACGGCTTCGGGCTGCGCGCGGCCGCAGCCGGAAAGCCAGAAGGAGTTGACGGGCAGCTTGCCGCGGGCCACGCGGGCGTCGTGCGTCGGGTGCTGGTACAGCAGCATCTGCACCTCGTTCTGCAGCCGCCGCACCAGGCGCGACTCGGTGCGCGAGGCCAGCCAGAGGTCGACGTTGCGGCCGATCGCCCGGTCGATCGAGGCGGCCGGCAGGTCCGCCAGGCTGTCGTGCGCCGCGTACCAGCGCAGCGGCGCGCCGTAGGCCAGGGTGAACCCTTCGCTCTCGAACAGCGGGCGGATCGCTTCGAGGTGCTCGCGGGATTCGGCCTCGTCGAGCCCGAGCAGCGCCGGGTCCAGCAGCGTGACCTGCTCGCTGCCCACCATCCAGTGTGCGGGCGTCAGCAGCGCCCATGCCTGCGTGCCGGTCTCGATGCCGTCGCGCTGCGCCAGGCGCGCCGCCCAGGGCAGGCGGCCGTCGCCGCCGTGCAGGCCGAGCGCCTCGGCCAGCGCGCGCTCATGGGGCGGCGTGAGGCTGTATTCGTCGTCGCCGAGGCGCTCGGCGGGTGCGAGCAGCGAGAGCAGCTGCTGCAACCGTGGCAGCGAGAGATCGCGCAAGACCTGCGCCGCCGCCGGCGACAGCGCTGAGGCGAAGGGAACCAGCAGATGCATGGGGCGCGATTATCGGCGCCGCCCCTGCGCGCGCTCGGTGGACTCAGTGCGCCGCGACGCCCAGCAAGCGGTCGAGCACGCTGGCGTCGGCCAGCAGCGCCTCGCTCGCACCGCGGTGCACCACGCGCCCGCGTTCGAGCACGATGGCCTCGCGCGTGATGGGCAGGATGCGGTGCGCATGCTGCTCCACGAGGATGACGGCCATGCTGCCTTCGCCCACCATGCGTTCGATGATGGCCAGCAGCTCCTGCACGATCAGGGGCGCGAGGCCCTCCAGTGGCTCGTCGAGCAGCAGCACCTTGGGATTGAGC
Source organism: Rubrivivax sp. (assembly GCA_044506225.1). Taxonomy (GTDB): domain Bacteria; phylum Pseudomonadota; class Gammaproteobacteria; order Burkholderiales; family Burkholderiaceae_C; genus JAKFDI01. The sequence continues at coordinate 6,898 of JBIQKU010000061.1, forward strand.
ATGAGCGCGCGCCCCATCGCCAGCATCTGCTGCTCGCCGCCCGAGAGCTGGTTGCCCATGTTGGTGCGGCGCTCCTGCAGCCGCGGGAAGGTGGCGTAGACGCGCGCCAGGTCCCAGGGCCCGGGCCGGGCGACGACGTTCAGGTTCTCCTCCACGCTGAGCGAGGCGAAGATGTCGCGCTCCTGCGGCACCCAGCCGAAGCCCGCGTGTGCGCGGCGGTGGCTGGGCACGACGGTGAGGTCGCGGCCCTCGAAGCGGATGTGGCCACGCGTTTGCCGCGTGGCGCCCATGAGCGTGGCCAGCAGGGTGGTCTTGCCCATGCCGTTGCGCCCGAGCAGGGCCAGGCTTGCGCCGGCGTCGAGTTCGAACGAGATGTCTTCCAGCACCGAGGCGTTGCCGTAGCCGGCGTGCACGCCCTCGACTTCGAGCAGCTTAGCCACGGCTTGCCTCCTCGCCCAGGTACACCTCCTTGACGCGCGGGTCGGCGGCGATCACCGCCGGCACGTCCTCGGTCAGCAGCGCGCCGCTGACCAGCACCGAGATCCGGTCGGCGAAACGGAACACCAGGTCCATGTCGTGCTCGATCAGCAGGATGGTCACGTCGCGCGGCAACTGCGCAATGGTCTCGAACAGCTCACGGCTCTCGCTGGTGGGCACGCCGGCGGCGGGCTCGTCCAGCAGCAGCACGCTCGGGCGCGCGGCGAGCGCGAGCGCGATCTCGATCAGGCGTTGCTTGCCATAGGCGAGGTCGCGGGTGAGCTGGTGGGCCACGTCGAGCAGGCGCAATTGCGCGAGCAGCTGCGCGGCCTCGTCGATCGCCGCGCCATGCGCGCCCACCGGTTTCCAGAAACGCGAGGCGATGCCGCGCTGCTCGCACACCGCGAGCGTCACCGATTCGAGCACCGTCATGTCGCCGAACAGGCGGTTGATCTGGAAGGTGCGCGCCAGGCCCAGCTTCACGCGCTGGTTCTGCGAGCGCGAGGTGACGTCCTCGCCGCGCAGCAGCACCGTGCCGGCGGTGGGCTCGAGAAAGCCGGTGAGCAGGTTGATCAGCGTGGTCTTGCCGGCGCCGTTGGGGCCGATGAGCGCATGGCGTGCGCCGGTGGCCACGTTCAGCGTGACGTCGCTGGTGGCGACGAAGCCGCCGAACTTCTTGGTCAGGCCGCGTGTCTGCAGTGCGAAGCTCATCGGCCGGCCTTTCCGAAGCGTCTGCGCAGGCCGCGCAGTGCGCCCATCAGCCCGTCGCGGGCGAACAGCACGACGAAGATCAGCACCAGCCCCAGCCAGAACTGCCAGTACTGCGGGTTCACGTCGGCCAGCAGGTGGCGCGCGGTCATGAAGACGATGGCGCCCAGCATCGCGCCGTACAGGCTGCCGGTGCCGCCCAGCACCAGGATGACCAGCAGCTCGGCCGAACGCGAGAAGCTCAGCACGTCGATGGACACGAACTGCGTGGTCTGCGTGAGCAGCGCGCCGGCCGCGCCGGCATAGGCCGCGCCCACCGTGTAGATCGCCACCAGCCGCGAATTGACCGGCGTGCCCAGCGCGGGCATGCGCGATGCGTTCTGCCGGATGCCGTGCAGCGACAGGCCGAAGGGCGAATGCACGATGCGCCGCGCCACCCAGAACAGCACGAACAGCACCACCATGCAGTAGATGTAGCCCGTCTTGCCGTAGAGGTCGAAGCTGAACAGGCCCAGCAGCGGCTTGACCTCGATGCCCGACAGCCCGTCCAGCCCGCCGGTGATGGGCGTGGCCTTGTTGGCCGCCTCGAACAGCATCAGCGCCACACCCAGCGTCACCATCAGCCGCGTGAGGTCGGCGCCGCGCAGCACCAGGAAGCTCGTGATGAAGCCCAGCAGCGCGGCAAGCACCGCGGCCACCACCAGCCCGAACAGCGGCTCGCCCAGGCCGTAGCGCGCGAGCAGCCCGGCGGTATACGCGCCCACGCCGAAGAAGGCCGCATGCCCGAGCGAGACGATGCCGGCATAGCCGAGGATCAGGTCCAGCGAGATGGCGAACAAGGCGGTGATCGCGATCTGCGACAGCAGCGCCAGGTCGGTGGGAAAGATGAAGTAGGCCGCGATGGGCAGCAGCCAGAAGGCGTATTCGGGCCAGCGCCAGCGAGAAGCATGGCGAAGCGGCCCGGCGTCGAAGCCGGCGGTGGACGCGGGCAGCGGTGCGCTGGCTGCGGGCGCGGTGGAGTTCATGGCGCTCATTTCGATGCGGTGCGGCCGAACAGCCCTTGGGGGCGGAAGATCAGCGTGACCACCATCACCGCGTAGATGACGAAGGCGCCGACCTGCGGCACGTAGTACTTGCCGGCCACGTCGCAGATGCCGAGGATGAGCGAGGCGTACAGCGAGCCCTTGATGTTGCCGCTGCCGCCCACGGCCACGACGATCAGGAAGTAGACGATGTACTTGACCGGGAATTCCGGGTCGAGGCCGAGCATCTCCACCCCGAGCGCGCCGCCCAGGCCGGCGAGCGCCGAGCCGAGCGCGAAGGTGGCGACGAACACGCGGTCCACGTCGATGCCGAGGCCGCGTGCGGCGCGCGGGTTGTCCACGGCCGCGCGCAGCCTCGCGCCGAACTTGGTGCCGGCCACCATCCACTGCAGCGCCACCGCGAGCGTGAGGCCGACGACGATGAGGAACAGGCGGTAGACACCCACGTCCAGCCCGAGCGGCAGGTTGAACTGGCCCGACAGCATCGGCGGCAGCTGCAGCGGCTGCTGCTGCGCGCCGAAGAAGTAGTGGGCGGCGGAGATCGACACGAACACCAGGCCGATGGAGAACAGCACCTGGTCGAGGTCGGAGGCGCCGTACAGGCGCCGGTACAGCGTGCGCTCGAGCACCACGCCGGCGGCCGCCGACACCAGCACCACGATGGGCAGCGAGGCGAGAAAGGGCACGCCGTAGCGGTTGAGCATGACGACGCACACATAGCCGCCGAGCATGGCGAACGCGCCGTGGGCGAGGTTGATGAAATGCATCAGCCCCAGCGTCACCGACAGGCCCACGCTGATCAGGAACAGCAGCAGCCCCGACGCGACGCCGTCGAAAAGAATCGTCATGCGGCGCTCCTCTCGTCCTGTGGAGTCTCTATGGCGCAGCGCGGCCGGCACGAGGCCGGCCGCAGGGTGCGCTCAGGCAGCGCTTACTGCTTGCCCGGGTCCTTGAAGTCGGGTACGTGGTCGAACTCCACGTTCTGCAGCTTGCCGTCCACGCGCTCGGTCTTGCGGATGTAGATGTTCTGCACGATGTCGCGCGTGGCGGGGTCGATGCTCACCGGGCCGCGCGGGCTCTCCCACTTCATGCCCTTGGCCGCCTCGACGAACTTCTCGGCGCTGGTGTCGCCGTTGGTCTTCTTCAGCACTTCGGCGATGAGGTGCATGCCGTCGTAGCCGCCCACCGACATGAAGTTCGGCCGGTCGTTCGGATAGGCCTTGTAGTAGGCCTCGGTGTAGGCCTTGTTCGTCGGCGACTTGTGGGCTTCGGAGTAGTGGAAGGAGGTCACCAGGCCCAAGGCCGCATCGCCGATGGCGTCGAGGATGTCCTCGTCGGGCAGGTCGCCGGTGGACAGCAGCCGGATGCCCGCGGACGCGAGGCCGCGCTCGTTGAAGCCCTTCATGAAGGAGATCGTCTCGGCGCCCGGCGGCAGGAAGATGAAGACCGCGTCGGGTTCGGCGTCCTTGATGCGCTGCAGGAAGGGCGCGAAGTCGGGGTTGCGCACCGGCGAACGCACCTCGCCGACGATCTGGCCGCCGGCGGCGGTGAAGGTCTTCTTGAACTGCGCCTCGGCGTCATGGCCCGGGCCGTAGTCGGCCACCAGGGTGAACACCTTCTTGATGTTGTTCTTGGCCGCCCAGTCGGCGATCGGCGCGCTGTTTTGCGGCAGCGTCATCGAGGTGCGCACGATATAGGGCGACTTGGTGGTGATCGACGAGGTGGCGGCGTTCATCACCACCATCGGCTTCTTGGCCTCGGTGGCCACCGGCGCCACCGCAAAGGCCGAGGGCGTGAGGCCGAAGCCGGCCAGGATGTCGACGCGGTCCTTGACCACCAGCTCCTGCGCGAGGCGCCGGCTCACGTCGCCGGCGGTGCCCGGGCTGTCGTCCTTCAGGATGAGCTGCACCTTGCGGCCGGCGAAGGTGTCGCCGTGCGTGCTGAGGTAGAGCTTCACGCCGTGCTCGATCTGCTTGCCGTAGGCGGCGAAGGGGCCGGACATGGGGAGGACCAGGCCGATCTTGACCGGATCGGCGGCCCAGGTCGCGCCGGCGGCGGCGGCGAGCGCGAAGGCTGCCAATTTCTTGCTGAGGTTCATGGTGTGTCGTCCTCCGAGAAGAAGGGGTGGGTGAAGGCGCACAACGCGCCGCGTGAGGCCAGGGGAATCGTCGTCATGGCCGCGCCGCAGCGCCGGGCGCGAGGCCGCTTGTCCGCCGGCCGGCGCGAATGCGCCGACTCTCGCACAACTGGCCACCGTGGCGCCGGGCCGTGGGCGCAGGATTTCCAGCGCGCGGGGCACCGGCGTGCGAGGAGCGCGCAACGGCTGCGTGATGCGACGGCGGCGTGATGCGACGGCGCGCAGGAGGCGGTGGACGACTGGAACTTCTGTTGCATATGATCAGCATGCAAACAATCAGTGTAGTAATCGCATGTTTCGATCGAACCGGGGTTAACCCGAACGCCCATGGCCACTCGCAAGAAGCCGCCCACGGCACCGTGCATCGAGCTCGATTCGCTGCCCGGCCATTACATCCGCCGGCTGCAGCAGATCGCCGTGGCCATCTTCCTGCAGGAGACCGAAGCCCATGGCGTCACGCCGGTGCAATACGCCACCTTGCAGGCCGTGTGCAACCTGCCCGGCATCGACCAGCGCACGCTGGCGCGCAGCATCGGCCTGGACACGTCCACCATCACCGGCGTGATCGACCGGCTCGAGTCGCGCGGCCTGCTGATGCGCAACACCACGCCGGATGACCGGCGTGTGCGCCGCCTGACGTTGACCGACGCCGGCCAGGCGCAGCTCGCCGCCCTGCAGCCCGAGATGCAACGTGCCCAGGCGCGCATCCTCGAGCCGCTGCCCGAGCGCGAGCGCGCGGATTTCATGCGCATGCTGCGGCGCCTCGTGACGGCCAACAACCACACCAGCCGCGCACCGAGCGACTCCTGAGGCCGCCCGCCTCAGAGAAAGCGGTCGAGCAGCCGGCGCGAACCGCTGTCCAGCGCACGCCGGTCGGCGATGCGCAGGTGCAGCCCCTGCGCCGAGGTGATGAGCAGCGCACCATCGGGCAGGCGGCGGATGTCCTCCTCCGCCTTGAGAACGAAGCTGGTCGGCCCGCGGTCGGTGAGCACATGCCAGGTGCAGGGCGTGACGACGCTGGACACGCGCTCGAGGCGCTGGATCTCGGGCGTGAATTCGCGCGGGGCGAGCGCTTCTTCCACCAGCGCGCGGGCGGCGGGCGAGAGTGCGTCCAGACGCGGCGCCCAGGCGAGCTCGCGCCCCTGCGCGTCCACCAGGGCCAGCGCTTCGTCGGGCGCGGCCAGCGGGAAGGCGCGTATCGGCAGCACGCCGATGTGTTCGGCGCCGTCGGCGTCGGTGAGCACGAGGCGGCCGGCGTCGTCGCGGTGGAGGGTGAAGCTGGAGGTCATTGGCGTTGTCCAGGCCTTGCTCTGGGGAAGGCCGCGGCCCTCACCCCAGCCCTCTCCCAGAGGGAGAGGGAGCAGCGGGTCGTGCGCGAAGCGCTGTCGGTTCTCGGCGAGACCGCGGCGCGAGTGTCTTGCTCCCTCTCCCCCACTGGGGGGCGGAGGCGGGAATCGGCATCCGTGCCTGCGCACGGACGCCCCGCAGTAGCCGGCACGGCTTGCAAGCCGTGCCGTGGGAAGGGCTGGGGTGAGGGGGCCTCGGCGCACACCAGCACACCACTACCTCGACCCCGTCGCGACCACATCATCGTTCGCCGCCCGCCGCCCCACATCGGGCAGCGCGGGCAGCGCGGCCGCCTCCTGCGCCTCCACCCGCAGCTGCGCCTGGTACAGCCGCCAGTAGGCGCCGCGGCGCGCCATCAGTTCGTCGTGCGAGCCCACTTCCACGATGGCGCCGCGGTCCATCACCACCAGCCGGTCGGCGCGGCGCAGGGTGGACAGTCGGTGCGCGATGGCAATCGTCGTGCGGCCCTGCACCAGGTTGTCGAGCGCACGCTGGATCTCGCGTTCGGTCTCGGTGTCCACCGCCGAGGTGGCTTCGTCGAGGATGAGGATGCGCGGGTCGATGAGCAGCGCGCGGGCGATCGAGATGCGCTGGCGTTCGCCGCCCGACAGGCCTTGCCCGCGCTCGCCCACCAGAGAGTCGTAGCCCTGCGGCAGGCGCAGGATGAACTCGTGCGCATGCGCGGCGCGTGCGGCCGCGACGATTTCCTCGCGGGTCGCCTGCGGCCGGCCATAGGCGATGTTCTCGGCGATGCTGCCGAAGAACAGGAAGGGCTCCTGCAGCACCAGGCCGATGTGCCGCCGGAAGTCGGCCACCGCGAAGCGGCGGATGTCGGTGCCGTCCACCGCGATGCTGCCCTCGCTCACGTCGTGGAAGCGGCAGATCAGGTTCACCAGCGTGCTCTTGCCCGAGCCGCTGTGGCCCACCAGGCCGATCATCTCGCCCGGGCGGATGGCCAGGTCCAGCCCCTGGATCACCGGCCGGCTGCCGTAGCGGAAGCGCACGCCGCTCAAGGTGATGGCGCCTTGCAGCCGCGCGATCGGCTCGGGCCGCACCGGTTCTGGCACGGTCGAGGGCTGGTCGAGGATGTCGAAGATGCGCTTCGCGCCGGAGGCCGCCTTCTGCGTGACGGAGACGATGCGGCTCATGGAATCGAGCCGGCCGTAGAAGCGGCCGATGTAGGCGATGAAGGCGGTGAGCACGCCCACCGTGATCTGCTCGCGCGCCACCAGCCACACGCCGAAGGCCCACACCACCAGCAGGCCGAGTTCGGTCATCAGCGCCACCGTCGGCGTGAACAGCGACCAAGTGCGGTTGAGCCGGTCGTTGACCGCCAGGTTGTGCGCGTTCGCCGCCTTGAAGCGCGCCGATTCGCGCGACTCCTGCGCGAAGGCCTTGACCACGCGAATGCCGGGAATGGTGTCCGCCAGCACATTGGTCACTTCGCCCCACACCCGGTCAATGCGTTCGAAGCCCGTGCGCAGCTTCTCGCGCACCCGGTGGATCAGCCAGGCGATGAAGGGCAGGGGCAGCAGCGTGACCAGCGCCAGCCAGGGGTTGATGGAGAACAGGATGACGGCGGTCATGCCGATCATCAGCACGTCGGTCGCGAAGTCCAGCGCATGCAGCGAGAGGAAGACGTTGATGCGGTCCGTCTCCGAACCGATGCGCGCCATCAGGTCGCCGGTGCGCTTGCCGCCGAAGTAGTCCAGTGGCAGCGCGAGCAGGTGGTCGTAGGTGGCGGTACGCAGGTCCGCACCCATGCGCTCGGACACCAGCGACAGCAGGTAGGTGCGCGCCCAGCCCAGGCCCCAGGCGACAAGCGCGGCGCCGAACAGGCCGCCGAGGTAGATCGCGACCAACCCCGGGTCGATGGCCTGGCCGTTCTGGAATGGGATCAGCACCTCGTCCATCAGCGGCATGGTGAGGTAGGGCGGCACCAGTGTGGCGGCGGTGGCGGCCAGCGTCAGCAGGAAACCGGCGATCAGCTGGCCGCGGTAAGGCCGCGCGAAACGGCCGAGGCGCAGCAGCACCCAGGTGGACGCGGGTGTCGCCTCGCCGGGCGTGCAGGCGGGGCAGTTGTCGTCATCCGGCGACAGGGGGCCGTCGCAGACCGGGCAGGTCCCCGCCAGCTCCGCCACGGGCTCGCCGGCACGCTGCGCCTGCAGGCGCTGGAAGCGCTGAACCAGCCGGACGGCGTCGCCATCGGGGCCCAAGGTAAAGCGCCAGGTTGCAAGTGCACGTTCGCCTTCGCGCAGCACCAGCGTGCCCACGCCGGCGTGGTCGCTCAGGCCCAGCGTGGTGGCCTCGCCGAGGGGCCAGGCGGCCTTGTCGCCACCCGGCGACAACACCAGCAGCCGGCGGTCGGTCAGCCAGAGCGCGCCGGGCGCGAAACACAGCCGTTCGTCCAGGTCCAGCCGGAGGCGGGCCAGTCGCGTTTCGCCGGGCTGCAGCAAGGCGCTCAGGGCGCTTTCCGCCTTGGCAGAGGCAGCGGAAGGGGGGTGGCGCGCGGCTTGCATATGAGGGGTTGACAGCGGCCCTGCGGGGGCGTCGTTGGGGGCCGCGAGGCCCGGGTCGGATTGTGCGTCGCGAGGCCGGGCGCCGAGGCCGCCCCATCCGCAACCCACGCAGCAATGCAAGGAACGAACCGGCCGGCAGGAATCGCCCTCCTGGACGCCGCAACCGCAAGGAAGGCGACGCACGCATGCCCTACGCCACGGCCCCCGTCCGCGAACGCGGCCACCCGGTGACCGCCCACGCGGAATTCCCCGACATCCGCTTGCTGCGCATCACCCAGCTGCGCGGCCCCAACCTCTGGACCTTCCGCCCCACGCTGGAAGTCTGGCTGGACCTCGGCGTGCTGGAGCAGTACCCCTCGAACCGCCTGCCCGGCTTCAACGCGCGGCTCACCGCCCTGCTGCCGGGCCTGGGGGAGCACCACTGCGGCGTGGGGGAGCGCGGCGGCTTTCTGCAGCGCCTGGAAGAAGGCACCTGGGCCGGCCACATCCTCGAGCATGTGGTGATCGAGCTGCTCAACCTGGCCGGCCTGCCCACCGGCTTCGGCCAGACGCGCGAAACCTCGCGCCGCGGCGTCTACCGCATGGTGATCCGCTCGCGCGACGAGCAGGTCACGCGCGCCGCGCTGCACGCCGGCCATGCGCTGCTGATGGCGGCGATCAACCACCGGCCCTGCGACGTGGACGCCGCCGTCGCCCGCATCCGCGAGGCGCTGGACCGCTGCTGGCTCGGCCCCAGCACCCAGGCCATCGTTGCCGCCGCCACCGAGCGCGGCATTCCGCACCTGCGGCTGAACGACGGCAACCTCGTGCAGCTCGGCCACGGCGCGTGCCAGCGTCGCATCTGGACGGCCGAGACCGACCTGACGAGTGCCATCGCCGAAGGCATCTCGCGCGACAAGAGCCTGACCAAGCAGCTGCTCGCCGCCTGCGGCCTGCCGGTGCCCGAAGGCCGGCGCGTCGACAGCGCCGACGAGGCCTGGGAGGCCGCTCAGGCCATCGGCCTGCCGGTGGCGGTGAAGCCGCGCGACGGCAACCATGCGCGCGGCGTCACGCTCGAGTTGCGCACCCGCGAGGACATTGCCGCCGCCTACGCCCTGGCGGACAGCCACGGCAGCGCGGTCATGGTCGAGCGCCACGTCCGCGGGGACGAGCACCGGTTGCTGGTGGTCGGCGGCAAGCTCGCGGCCGCCTCGCGCGGCGAGTCGGTGTGGGTGACGGGCGACGGCCGCTCCACCGTGGCCCGGCTGATCGAATCGCAGGTCAACAGCGACCCGCGCCGCGGCGACGAGGAACACTGCCCGCTGAGCCCCGTGCGGCTGGACGACCCGGAAATCCCGGTCGCGCTGGAACTGGCGCGCCAGGGGCTGGACGGCGACTCCGTGCCCATCGCCGGGCGGCGCGTGCTCATCGCGCGCACCGGCAACCTCGGCATCGACTGCACCGACGAGGTCCATCCCGAGGTGGCGCGCGCCGCCACGCTGGCCGCGCGCGTGGTGGGGCTGGACATCGCGGGCGTGGACATCGTCTGCGAACACATCGGCCGCCCGCTCGAAGCCCAGGGCGGCGCCATCGTCGAGGTCAATGCCGGCCCGGGCCTGCTCATGCACCTGAAGCCCGCCGTCGGCCAGCCGCGGCCGGTCGGCCGGGCCATCGTCGAGCAGCTCTTCGCCGCCGAGGACGACGGCCGCATCCCGCTGGTGGGCGTGACCGGCTCACGGGACACCGCGACCGTCGCGCGCCTCGCGGCCTGGCTGCTGCACCTGGGCGAGCCCAAGGTGGGCCTGGCCTGCGCCGACGGGCTGTACCTGGGCGAGCGCCGCATGGACCGCCGCGCCAGCGCCAGCTTCGAGGCCGGCGAGCGGCTGCTGATCAACCGCGAGGTGAGGGCGGCCGTGATCGAGGCCGGCGCACGCGTCATCCTCGAGCACGGCCTGCCCTACGACCGCTGTGCGGTGGGCGTGGTGACCGACCTCGACGGCATCGAGCAGCTCGCCGACCACGATGTGCGCGACGCCGCGCAGATGGCGCGTGTGCTGCGCACACAGGTCGATGTGGTGCTGCCCGACGGCCATGCGGTGCTCAACGGCGAGGACGAGCGCATCGCCGCCTTCGGCGAGCTGTGCGACGGCGGCGTGATCGTCTACGGCCGCGATGCCGCCTTGCCCGCGCTGGTGGCGCAGCGTGCGGCCGGTGGGCGCGCCGCCTTCGTGCGCGATGGCCGGCTGATGTTGGCGAACGGCGCGCAATCGCAGGAAGTCGCCCCCATGCCTGCGGGCGTCGCCCCGATGACGGTGCTGGCCGGCGCCTGCGCGGCATGGGCGCTGGGCCTGTCGCCCGCGCTGATCGCCACCGGCCTGCACACCTTCTCACCGACCGCGATCGATGCGGTGAACCCTGTTTGAGCCCCACATGCCCACCATGAACGTCCAACGCCTTCGCGCCTTGCGCGGCCCCAACCTCTGGAGCCGCCACACGGCCATCGAGGCCATCGTGCAGTGCGAGCCGCTCGCCTCGGCCGACGAGACCGAGGCGCTGATCACCGCGCTGCGCCGCCTGTTCCCTGCGCTCGGCTCGCTGCGTGTGCAGCCGCCGCGCCTGGGCGCGCCGCACCTGCTGGAAGCCGCCGCCCTGGCGCTGCAGGCCCAGGCCGGCTGCCCGGTGAGCTTCAGCCGCACCGCGGCGACCGCCGAACCGGGCCTGTGGCAGGTGGTGGTGCAGTACAGCGAGGAGTCGGTGGGCCGGCTGGCCTTCGACCTGGCCGAACAGCTGATCGCCGCCGCCTCGCGCGGCGAGGCCTTCGACGTGCCGGGTGCGATCGCGCGCCTGCGCGAACTCGACGAGGACGACCGCCTCGGCCCGAGCACCGGCTGCATCGTGCAGGCGGCGGCGGCTCGCGGCATACCGGCGCAGCGCCTTACCGGCGGCAGCCTGGTGCGCTTCGGCTGGGGCGCGCGCCAGCGCCGCATCTGGGCGGCCGAGGTTGATTCCACGAGCGCGGTGGCCGAGTCCATCGCCCAGGACAAGGACCTCAGCAAACGTCTGCTCGAAGCCGCCGGTGTGCCGGTGCCGACCGGGCGGCCGGTGCGCGACCTGGCCGACGGCTGGGCTGCGGCACAGCAGATCGGCCTGCCGGTGGTGGTCAAGCCGCGCGACGGCAACCAGGGCAAGGGCGTGA
>JBIQKU010000062.1:0-12014 GCA_044506225.1 Rubrivivax sp.
CCTCGACCGCCCGCGCGGCTACTTCGGCGTGCCGCGCGACGAGATCAGCCTCGATGGCCAGAGCCCGCCGGCCGGCGTGCCCGCGGGCGTGGCGGGTGTGTCCTCGGCCACCTTGCGCCTGACCGATGGCGTGGGCCGCGCGGTGGCGGGTGCGTTCAACGGCGAGCGCATCGTCGGGCGGGCCTGGCCGGTGGCGGACAACGAGCTGACCGTGCTCGAACTCCACTACTGAGCGGCGTCATGAGCAAGACCCGCACGCCCACGCTGTTCTGGGAAGACTTCGCGCAGGGCACGGTGCGCGAGTTCGGCGAGAAGCTGGTCACCCGCGAGGAGGTGCTGAGCTTCGCCGCCGCCTACGACCCGCAGCCCTTCCACCTCGACGACGAGGCCGCCGCTGCGCATCCGGTGTTCGGCCGCATCGCGGCCAGCGGCTGGCACACCGGCGCGATGACCATGCGCATGATGTGCGACGCCTACCTGCTCGACTCCGCGAGCCTCGGCTCGCCGGGGCTGGATTCGCTGCAGTGGCTCAAGCCGGTGTACCCGGGCGACGTGCTGCATGCGCGCCTGACGGTGCTGGAGGCGCGGCCGATGAAGAGCCGCCCGCATGTCGGCCTCGTCAAGACGCTGTGGGAGACCTTCGCCCGCCGTCCCGACGGCAGCGACGACCTGGTCCTGACCATGGAAGGCTGGAACATGTTCGCCCGCCGCGACGTGCCGGCGCCCGACGGCGCGTGAGCCGCGCCGGCACGGTGCGCCTCGGCCAGGCGCTGTTCAGCCAGGGCTTCGGCACGCGGCGCGAGTGCGAGGCGCTGATCGCTCACGGCCTGGTCCAGCATGCCGGCGCGGTGATCGACGACCCCGGCGCCGAACTGCCCGAGCCGGGCCTGGTGCTGCGGGTGCAGGGCCGCGATTGGCCCTACCACCCCAAGGCGCTGGTCATGCTGCACAAGCCCGCGGGCTACGAGTGTTCGCAGAAGCCGCGCCACCATCCGAGCGTGATGACGCTGCTGCCGGCGCCGCTGCGCCGGCGCGGCGTGCAACCGGTGGGCCGGCTCGACGCCGACACCACCGGGCTGCTGCTGCTCACCGACGACGGCGCGCTCATCCACCGACTCACCTCGCCGAAGCACCATGTGCCCAAGGTCTACGAGGCCGGCTGCAAGCACGCGCTGGAGGAGGCGCAGCTCGCGCAGCTGCGCAGCGGCGTGACGCTGCTGGACGATCCGGTGCCGGTGCGTGCCACCGAGGCCACCGCCACCGGGGAACGGCCCGACGGCCTGCACGGGCTGCGCCTGGTGCTCACCGAAGGCAAGTACCACCAGGTCAAGCGCATGGTGGCCGCCGTGGGCAACCGGGTCGAGGCGCTGCACCGCAGCGCCTTCGGTGCGCTCGAGCTGCCCGCCGACCTGACGCCGGGCGAATGGCGCTGGCTGGACGGACCGCAGGCCATCGTCGCTCGATAATCGGCGGCTTATGCAGGTCTTTCGCGGCTTCCAGCACCCCGGCATCGCCCCGGCCTGTGCGCTCACCATCGGCAACTTCGACGGCGTGCATCGCGGCCACCAGGCGATGCTCGCGCTGCTGCGCAACGAGGCCCAGCACCGCGGCCTGCCGAGCTGCGTCATGACCTTCGAGCCGCATCCGCGCGACCACTTCGCACGCGTGCTGAACAAGCCCGAGCTCGCGCCCGCGCGCATCGCCACGCTGCGCGACAAGCTGAGCGAGCTGGAACGCTGCGGCATCGAGCAGGTCGTGGTGCTGCGCTTCGATGCGCGGCTCGCCGCGCTCACCCCGCAGGAATTCGTCGACCGCGTGCTGGTGGCCGGGCTGCGCACCCGCTACCTGCTGGTCGGCGACGACTTCCGCTTCGGCGCCCGGCGTGCCGGCGACTACGCCATGCTGGACGCGGCCGGCCAGCGTGCCGGCTTCGACGTGGCGCGCATGCTGAGCTACGAGGTGCGGGGCCTGCGGGTGTCGAGTTCGGCGGTGCGCGAGGCGCTGGCCGCGGGCGACATGGCGCAGGTGGCGGTGCTGCTCGGGCGGCCGTATTCCATCAGTGGCCATGTGCTGCACGGCGCCAAGCTCGGGCGCGAGCTCGGCTACCGCACGCTGAACCTGCGCTTCGGCCATGCCAACCCGGCGGCCGGCGGCATCTTCGTCGTGCGGGTGCACGGCCTCGCCGAGCAGCCGCTGGACGGCGTGGCGAGCCTGGGCGTGCGCCCGACGCTGCACGACCACGGCCGGGTGCTGCTGGAAGCGCATTGCTTCGACTGGCCGGCCACGCTCGGCCCCGAGGGCGGCTACGGCGCCTGCGTGCGGGTGGAGCTGCTGCACAAGCTGCACGACGAGCGGCGCTACCCCTCGCTCGAGGCGCTGCGCGAAGGCATCGCGCGCGACGAGGCCGACGCACGCGCCTGGTTCGCAGCGCAGCACTGAGCCCGCCGCGGCACGCAGCTTGCCCGCCTCTCGAGCATCGAAGCGAACGCCCACACGGCAGCAAGGAGCCCCGATGAACCGCCACACCGCCATTGTTCTCGCCACCGCGGCGCTGCTCGCCGCCTGCGGCAGCACCACGCGCAGCGACCGCCCGGTGGCGCTTGCCGAACTGCAGCCCACGCCTGGCCACAGCACCCAGGGCTCGGTCTGGCTGGTGCAAAAGCGCGACCATGTGGCGGTGCATGCCCGGGTCAAGGGCCTCACGCCCAACGCCGAACACGGCTTCCACATCCACGAGAAGGGCGACTGCTCCAACAACGGCGAGGCCGCCGGCGGCCACTTCAACCCCTCCGGCCAGCCGCACGGCGGCCCGAACGGGCCGCGCCACCTCGGCGACATGCCCTCGCTGAAGGCCGACGCCGGCGGCGAAGCCGAGTACGAGCATCAGATCCGCGGCGTGCTGATGAGCGGCGGCGAGGCGGACCTGATGGGCAAGGCGGTGATCGTGCATGCCCGCCCGGACGACTACACCACCCAGCCCTCGGGCAATGCCGGCCCGCGCATCGCCTGCGGCGTCATCCTCGCGCCCATCGGCGGCGCGGGGCCCAAGTTCCCGCCCTCGAAGATGTAGCAGGCCGGCGGGCGGCGGCCGCACGCACGGGGCGTCGGTAGAATCGTCGCCCATGTCCCTGCGAACCGTCCGCCCGACTGCACCGCGCTGGCACACCGCCACGCGCCGCCAGACGACGCGCGATCGAATTTGACGCACACGGCCCGCCGCCTCGCGGGCCGTTTTCACTTGCGTCCCCCGGCGGTGCCGGGGTTTGCGTTTCCCACCGGGCGCGAGGCCCGGCATCCGATGCGCTTTCACGCGCACCCTTCGAGCACCACATGGCCACCGACAAGATCGCCTCCGGCACCGACTACCGCGCCACACTGAACCTGCCCGACACGCCGTTCCCGATGCGCGGCGACCTCGCCAAGCGCGAGCCGGGCTGGGTCAAGGCCTGGGACGAACAAGGCGTGTACCAGCGCCTGCGCGACGCCCGCTGCGGTGCGCCCAAGTTCATCCTGCACGACGGCCCGCCGTATGCGAACGGCGCCATCCACATGGGGCACGCCGTCAACAAGATCCTGAAGGACATGATCGTCAAGGCGCGCCAGCTCGAAGGCCTGGACGCGCTGTACGTGCCCGGCTGGGACTGCCACGGCCTGCCGATCGAGAACGCGATCGAGAAGAAGTACGGCCGCAACCTCAGCCGCGACGACATGCAGGCCAGGAGCCGCGCCTACGCCACCGAGCAGATCGCGCTGCAGATGGGCGACTTCAAGCGCCTGGGCGTGCTGGGCCAGTGGGACAGGCCCTACCGCACCATGGACTTCGCCAACGAGGCGGGCGAGCTGCGCGCCTTCAAGCGCGTGATCGAGCGCGGCTTCGTCTATCGCGGGCTGAAGCCCGTGTACTGGTGCTTCGACTGCGGCTCGTCGCTGGCCGAGTTCGAGATCGAGTACGCCGACAAGAAGAGCCAGACGCTGGACGTGGGCTTCCTCTGTGCCGAGCCGCAGAGGCTGGCCGCGGCCTTCGGCCTGCCGGCGCTGGCCAAGGACGCCTTCGCGGTCATCTGGACCACCACCGCCTGGACCATCCCCGCCAACCAGGCGCTGAACCTGAACCCGGCGCTCGACTACGCGCTGGTCGACACCGAGCGCGGCCTGCTGCTGCTGGCCGCCTCGCTGGTGGACCAGTGCCTGGCGCGCTACGGCCTCGCGGGCACGGTGCTCGCCACCACGCGGGGCGAGGCGCTGGGCGGCATCCCGTTCCGCCATCCGCTCGCGCACGTCGACCCGGGCTACGACCGCCTGAGCCCCATCTACCTGGCCGACTACGCCACCGCCGACGACGGCACCGGCATCGTGCACTCCTCGCCCGCCTACGGCCTGGACGACTTCAACGCCTGCGTCGCGCACGGCCTCGGCTACGACGACATCCTCAACCCGGTGCAGGGCAATGGCAGCTACGCGGGCGACTTCCCGCTCTTCGGCGGGCAGAACATCTGGAAGGCGGTGCCGGCCATCATCGACACGCTGAAGCAGGCCGGCCGCCTCTTCGCCACCGAGACCATCACCCACAGCTATCCGCATTGCTGGCGACACAAGTCACCCGTGATCTACCGCGCGGCGGCGCAGTGGTTCGTGCGCATGGACGAGGGCGAAGGCGTCTTCACCAAGGACAAGGCACCGAAGACGCTGCGCCAGATGGCGCTGGACGCCATCGACCAGACCGGCTTCTACCCCGAGAACGGCCGCGCCCGCCTGCGCGACATGATCGCCAACCGGCCCGACTGGTGCATCAGCCGCCAGCGCAGCTGGGGCGTGCCCATCCCGTTCTTCCTGCACAAGGACACGGGCGAGCTGCATCCGCGCACGATGGAGATCCTCGACCAGGCGGCCAGCATCGTCGAGCAGGGCGGCATCGAGGCCTGGAGCCGCGTCACCGCGGAAGAGATCCTCGGCGCCGGGGACGCGCCGCACTACACCAAGAGCAGCGACATCCTCGAGGTGTGGTTCGATTCGGGCTCGACCTTCTGGCACGTGCTGCGCGGCACCCACCCCGACAACCACCACGAGACCGGCCCCGAGGCCGACCTCTACCTCGAAGGCCACGACCAGCACCGCGGCTGGTTCCATTCCTCGCTGCTGCTGGCCTGCGCCATCGAGGGCCGCGCGCCCTACCGCGGCCTGCTGACGCACGGCTTCACCGTCGACAGCCAGGGCCGCAAGATGAGCAAGAGCCTGGGCAACGGCATCGAGCCGCAGGCGGTGAGCAGCAAGCTCGGGGCCGAGATCGTGCGGCTGTGGGTGGCGGCCAGCGACTACTCGGGCGACATCGCCGGCGACGACAAGATCCTCGCGCGCGTGGTCGACGCCTACCGCCGCATCCGCAACACCCTGCGCTTCATGCTGGCCAACACCAGCGACTTCGATCCGGCCACCGATGCGGTGCCGCTGGCCGAACTGCTGGAGATCGACCGTCATGCGCTCGCGCGTGCGGCGCAGTTCCAGGCCGAGGTGCTGGCGCACTACAAGGTCTACGAATTCCACCCGGTGGTGGCCAAGCTGCAGGTCTACTGCAGCGAAGACCTCGGCGCGTTCTGGCTCGACGTGCTGAAGGACCGGCTCTACACCACCGCGCCGAAGTCGCACGCCCGCCGCTCGGCGCAGACGGCGCTGTGGCACATCACGCACGCCATGCTGCGCTGGATGGCGCCGTTCCTGAGCTTCACCGCCGAAGAAGCGTGGCAGGTGCTCGCGCCGGGCCGATCGCCCTCCATCTTCACCGAGACCTACAGCGACACCAGCGCCTGGGTGGACGAAGCGCTGCTCGCCAAGTGGGCGCGCATCCGCGAGGTGCGCGAGGCGGTGAACAAGGCGGTGGAAAGCGTCCGGGCCGAAGGCCGCGTCGGCTCCTCGCTGCAAGCGGAGGTGACCATCGCCGCGCCCGAGGCCATCGGCAGCGTGCTCGCCTCGCTGGGTGACGACCTGAAGTTCGTCACCATCACCTCCAAGGCGCTGCTCGCGCAGGCCGACGAACTCGGCATCATGGTGACGCCGTCTGCCGCGCCCAAGTGCGAACGTTGCTGGCACTACCGCGAGGACGTGGGCGCGGATGCGGCGCATCCGACCATTTGCGGGCGCTGCACCACCAACCTCTTCGGCGCGGGCGAAAACCGCACGGTCGCCTGATGGCCGAGCGTGCCCCGCTGTGGCGCTGGCTCGCCATCGCCCTGGTCATCATCGTGCTGGACCAGCTGACCAAGGCGCTCATCCTCGCCAACTTCCAGTACGGCGACAGCCGCCACGTCACCTCGTTCTTCAACCTCGTGCGGGTGCACAACACCGGCGCGGCGTTCTCCTTCCTCGCCGGCGCCTCGGGCTGGCAGCGCTGGTTCTTCGTGGGGCTGGGCTTTGTCGCTGCCGGCTTCATCGTCTGGCTGCTGCGCAGCCATGGCGGGCAGCGGCTCTTCGCCTGGGCGCTCACGCTCATCCTCGGCGGGGCGCTGGGCAATGTGATCGACCGGCTGCTGCACGGCCATGTGATCGACTTCCTGCAGGTGCACTGGCAGCAGCGGTGGTACTTCCCGTCGTTCAACGTGGCCGACAGCGCCATCACCGTGGGCGCGGCGCTGCTGATCTTCGACGAGCTGCGGCGCATGCGCAGGCGCTGACGTCGGTTTGATCCAGATCAAACGCCATCGGGCGAAGCCCGATGCGCGCCGCGGCACCGCTGCGGTACACCCTTGCGGTGGATCAAAGCGCCTCACCGACCTCGGCCGAGCCCCGGCCGCCCACCGTCTTCGACATCCCGCTGCGCACGCTGTCTTGGCGTGAGCCGTGGCGCTGGCTTGCGCTCGGCTGGCGCGACTTCCGGCGTGCACCGGGCATCGGCCTCTTCTTCGGCGCCTGCTTCGCCGGCATGGGGGCGTTGCTGTGGTGGATCTTCCAGCGCGCGCCCGCCTACACCCTGGCGCTGTCGGCCGGTTTCCTGCTTATGGGGCCGTTCCTGTGCCTGGGGCTTTACGACGTCAGCCGGCGCCTGGAACGCGGTGACACACCCGACTTCGGCGATGCGCTGACCGCCTGGGACACCCGCATCGGCACCATGGCGCTGTTCGGCGGCGTGCTGCTCATCCTCGAGATGCTGTGGGCGCGGGCCTCGCTCATCGTCTTCGCCGTCAGCTTCGACGGCATGCCGGACTTCGGCGGCTCGGTGCTGCGCCTGTTCGCGCCCGAGCACCTCGGTTTCATCGTGGCCTACCTGGCCGTGGGCGGTGTGTTCGCCGCCATCATCTTCGCGGTGAGCGTGGTGTCGCTGCCGATGATCCTCGACCGCCAGACCGATGCCATCACCGCCGGCCTCACCAGCCTGCGCCTGTGCCTCACGCAGATGGGTGTGATGCTGCTGTGGGCGGCGTTGCTCACCGCGCTGGTGCTGCTCGCGCTGCTGCCGTGGTTCGCCGGGCTGCTGGTCGTGGGGCCGGTGCTGGGGCATGCGTCCTGGCATGCCTACCGCGCGGCCGTGGGCGAGGCGCCGGCGACCTGAGGTTCAGGGGATCAGCACGCTGGAGCCGGTGGTCTTGCGCGCCTCCAGCTCGCGGTGCGCCTGCGCCACCTCGGCCAGCGGGTAGCGCTGGTCGATGCGGATCTTCACCTCGCCGCTTTGCACCACCGCGAACAGGTCGTCGGCCATGGCCTGCGCGCTCTCGCGCGTGGCGAGGTGGGTGAAGAGCGTGGGCCGCGTCACATGCAGCGAACCCTTGGCGCCGAGGATGCCGAGCTGGAAGGCGTCCACCGGCCCGGACGCATTGCCGAAGGACACCATCAGCCCCAGCGGGCGCAGGCAGTCCAGCGACTTGTCGAAGGTGTCGCGGCCGATGGAGTCGTACACCACCTTCACGCCCGCGCCACCGGTGATCTGCTTCACGCGCGCGGCGAAGTCCTCGCGGGTGTAGTCGATCATGTGCGCCGCGCCATGCTCGAGCGCGAGCTGGCACTTGGCCTCGCCGCCCGCCGTGCCGATGAGCTGCAGGCCGAGTGCGCGCGCCCACTGGCAGGCGATCAGGCCGACGCCGCCCGCGGCGGCATGGAAGAGCACGAAGTCGCCCGCCTGCAGGCCTTGCTGCGGCAGCGTCTTCTTGAGCAGGTACTGCGCCGTCAGGCCCTTGAGCATCATGCCGGCTGCGGTCTCGAAGTCGATGGCGTCGGGCAACTCCACCACGCAGCGTGCCGGCAGCACGCGCGCCTCGCTGTAGGCACCGGGCGGCTGGCTGGCATACGCGGCACGGTCGCCCACGTTCAGGTGCGTCACGCCTTCGCCCACCGCCTCGATCACGCCCGCGCCTTCCATGCCGAGCGTGAGCGGCAGCGGGTTCTGGTAGAGACCGCTGCGCTGGTAGACATCGATGAAGTTGAGCCCGCAGGCCTCGTGGCGGATGCGCACTTCGCCGGGGCCGGGCTCGCCCACCGGCAGTTCCACCAGCTGGAGCACCTCGGGGCCGCCGAACTGCTCGATGCGTACGGTCTTCGCGCTGCGGGTCATGGCTGCCTCCGGTGTCGAATCATGAAAGCCGGTATCGTGCCAGCGTTTCGAGATTCCCGATGCGCCGCCTCACCCAAGCCCCCCACCTCGCGCTCGCCACCCTGTGGGCCGACATGCTGACGCATGCCGGCATCGACGCGACGGTGCAGCGGCCCTATGCGAGCAGCATCGCGGGCGAACTGCCGCCCGACCAGTCGCTGGCCGAGGTGTGGGTGACGGACGACGACCAGCTGGAGGCGGCCCGCGCCCTGCTCGACGAACTGCGCAACCCGCCGCATCGGCACTGGGTGTGCCGCCGCTGCCACGAGCGCATCGAAGGCCCGTTCGACCAGTGCTGGAACTGCGGCGCCGACATGCCGCCATAGGACGACACGCCGCGCATGCAGGTGATGACCGCGCGCCTCGCGCTGCTGATGACGCTGCCGCCGCTGTTGTGGGCCGGCAATGCCATCGTCGGTCGGCTGCTCGTGGGCAGCGTGCCGCCGTTCACGCTCAACTTCCTGCGCTGGGTGCTGGCGGCGCTGCTCATCCTGCCCTTCGGCTGGCGCCTGCTGCGCGAGCCGCGCGCCATCGTCGCGCGCTGGCCGCACCTGCTGGCGCTCGGCCTGCTCGGCGTCGGCACCTACAACACGCTGCAGTACCTGGCGCTCGTCACCTCCACGCCGATCAACGTGACGCTGATCGCGGCCAGCATGCCGGTGTGGATGCTGGCGGTCGGCGCCCTGCGCTACGGCGTGCGACCGACAAGGCGGCAGTTCATCGGTGCGCTGCTGTCGATCGCCGGCGTGCTGCTGGTCATCGCGCGCGGCAGCCTCGAGACGCTGGCGGCGGTGCAGTTCGTGCGCGGCGACCTCTACATCCTCGCGGCCGTCATCGCCTGGGCCTTCTACAGCTGGCTGCTCGCGCGCCCGCCGGCCTCGATGCAGGCGCCGCAGCGCCCGGCCTGGGACTGGTCGGAGTTCCTGCTGGTGCAGATGCTGTTCGGCCTGATGGGCTCGGGCGCGGCAGCCGGCCTGGAGCTGTCGCTCGGCGCGGCGCCCATGGTCTGGAACGCCTGGGTGGTCGCCGCGCTCTTCTACGTCGCCATCGGCCCGTCCATCATCGCCTACCGCTGCTGGGGCCTGGGCGTGGCCACCGGCGGCCCCGCGCTGGCCGCCTTCTTCGGCAACCTCACCCCCGTCTTCGCCGCCGTCATGTCGGCCGCCGTGCTGGGCGAGGCCCCGCGCTGGTACCACGGCGCGGCCTTCGGGCTCATCGTGGCGGGGATCATGGTGTCCTCTGGCGCCCGCGGACGCCGCGCAGGCGCCGCCTAGAACGTGCCCGGGTACGCCCCGCCGTCGATCAGCAGGTTCTGGCCGGTGATGTAGCCCGCCTGCGCGCTGCACAGAAAGGCGCAGGCGGCGCCGAACTCCTCGGGCGTGCCGAAGCGTTGTGCCGGGTTCTGCCGGCGGCGTGCATCCAGGACGGCCTCGATGCTCTGGCCGCTCTGGCGGGCGGCGCCCTGCATGGTCGCGCGCAGGCGGTCGGTGTCGAAGGGGCCGGGCAGCAGGTTGTTGACGGTCACGTTCTTCGCCACCGTCTTGCGCGCCAGCCCGGCGACGAACCCGGTCAGGCCCGAACGGGCGCCGTTCGAGAGGCCCAGGATGTCGATCGGCGCCTTCACCGCCGCCGAGGTGATGTTGACGATGCGCCCGAAGCCGCGGGCCATCATCGGGTCGACCACGGCCTTGATGAGCTCGATGGGCGTGAGCATGTTGGCGTCCAGCGCCTTGATCCAGGCCTCGCGGTCCCAGTCGCGGAAGTCGCCAGGCGGGGGGCCGCCCGCGTTGTTGACCAGGATGTCGACCTGCGGGCAGGCGGCGAGCGCCGCGGCGCGGCCTTCGGGCGTGGTGATGTCGCCGGCCACGGTGCGCACCTCGCCGCGCGCGAAGGTCCGCAGTTCGGCGGCCGTGGCCTGCAGCGCCTCGTCGCCGCGCGCGGTGATGACCACGTTCACGCCTTCGGCCGCCAGCGCCGCCGCGCAGCCCTTGCCCAGGCCCTTGCTCGCGGCGCACACCAGCGCCCATTTGCCCTCGATGCCGAGATCCATGCCTGTCTCCTTGGTCGGTTCAGCTCCTGGCCAGCAGCCAGATGCCTGCCAGCACCAGCACGGTGCCGGCGGCTGTCCACACGGTGAAGGGCTCGCCGAGGATGAGCGCACCCATGGCGATGGTGGACACCGGGCCGATCATGCCGGTCTGCGCCGCGATGGTGGCGCCGATGCGCTCCACCGCCATCATCATCGCCAGCACCGGCACGAAGGTGCACAGCACGGCGTTGAGCACCGACAGCCAGATCACCTCCGGCGCGACCACCATCGCCGACACCGGCCGCAGCAGGAAGAACTGCACGATGCACAGCACACAGGCCACGGTGGTCGCGAGGCCCGTGAGCCGCAGCGCACCCAGGCGCTTGACCTCCTCGCCGCTGAAGGCGAGGTACAGCGCATAGGAGACGGCGCTTGCGAACACGAGCGCGGTGCCCAGCCCCACGTCAGGCCCGGCCAGTGAGGCCTCGTGCGCGAAGACCAGCAGCGCGCCCGCATAGCTCACCGCCAGCGCCAGCACCTGCTTGCGGCGCGCCCGCTTGCCGAGGAAGAGCACACCGATCAGCAGCACCAGCGTGGGGTTGAGGTAGAGGATGAGGCGCTCCAGCCCCGCGCTCACGTACTGCAGGCCGATGAAGTCGAGAAAGCTCGACAGGTAGTAGCCGCAGAAGCCGAGGCCGATGACCGTGACCACATCACGCCGCTGCAGGGGCGGCTTGCCGCGGCCGGCCCACCACGACAACGCGAGGAACAGCGGCAGCGCGAACAGCATGCGGTACATGATGAGCGTGACCGCGTCCACGCCGTAGCGGTAGGCGAGCTTCACGATGATGGCCTTGGCCGAGAACGCGAAGGCGCCGAAGGCCGCGAGCATCAGCCCCGTGGCGAGCGGGCGGCCTGCCACGGCGCTGCCCGCGGCGGCGCCGGCGCTCACCACGCGGCCGCCAGTCCGTCGCGGCGCGGGTCGCTGGCGGCGACGTAGCCCTCGACC
Source organism: Rubrivivax sp. (assembly GCA_044506225.1). Classification (GTDB taxonomy): domain Bacteria; phylum Pseudomonadota; class Gammaproteobacteria; order Burkholderiales; family Burkholderiaceae_C; genus JAKFDI01. The sequence goes on from JBIQKU010000062.1 coordinate 11,614, forward strand.
GCCGGGTCGCCGAGGCGCCAGATGAACTGGCCGGCGCCGAAGTCCTGGTAGCTGTCATTGATCACCGCAAGACGGTGACCGAGTTGTGCCAGGCCTTGCGCGGTGGCCGGGTCCATCGACGCCTCGACGTTGAGCTCGAGCCCGTGGTTGAAGCGCCAGCGTGGAGCGTCGCAGGCGGCTTGCGGGTTCTGTCCGAAGTCGAGCATGCGCACCAGCGTCTGCACATGGCCCTGCGGCTGCATGTTGGCGCCCATGACGCCGAAGGACAGGACGCATTCTTCGCCTTGGGCGGCTTCTGCGTGGTCGGCCTTCGGCTCGCCCCCACCCCCCCCCCCCCCCCCGGGGGGGGGGGGGGGAAGGGGCTTTCGCTTGGGTAAGCAGGCGGGGGTTGGGGTGGGGGA
>JBIQKU010000062.1:12024-18180 GCA_044506225.1 Rubrivivax sp.
CTGGGGCTGCATGTTGGCGCCCATGACGCCGAACGACATGACGCAGTCTTCCTGGGCGTCTTGCGCGCGGCCGGCGTCCCGGCCGTCTTCCACGTGGCCCCCACCCCGGCCCTCCCCCAGGGGGAGAGGGAGGGGAGTGGCCTTCGGCTTTGTCAGCATGGCGGGAATGATGGTGTGGAAGGGGCGCTTGCCTGGTGCCACCACGTTGGGGCTGGCCGCGTCCAGGCTGAAGGCATGGCCGCGGTTCTGCAGCGACACGCCGTAGTCCGGCAGCACCACGCCCGAGCCGAAGCCCATGTAGTTGCTCTGGATGAAGCTGACCATCATGCCGCGCTCGTCGGCGGCGCTGAGATAGATGGTCCCGCCCTTGGCCGGGTTGCCGGCGCCGAAATCCTGGGCGCGCGCCGGGTCGATCAGCCGCGCGCGTGCGGCGAGGTAGGCATCGTCGAGCAGCTGCTCGGCGGTGACCTGCATGCTGCCCGGCTCGGCCACGTGCCGGTAGAGGTCGGCGAAGGCGAGCTTCATCGCCTCGATCTGCAGGTGCTGGGACGCGACGCCGTCCACCGGCAGTCCGGCGAGGTCGAAGTGCTCGAGCATGCCCAGCGTCATGAGCGCGGCGATGCCCTGGCCATTGGGCGGAATCTCGTGCAGCGTGTGGCCGCGGTAGCGTCGGGCGATGGGCGTGACCCATTCCGGGCGGTAGGCGGCGAGGTCGGCCGCCGCAAGCGTCCCGCCGTGCGCGGCGGCGTGGCGCGCCATGGCCTCGGCGATCTCACCACGGTAGAAGGCCTCGCCGCGGCTTTCGCCGATGAGGCGCAGGCTGCGCGCGGCGCCGGGGAGGCAGAAGCGCTCGCCCACCTGCGGCGCGCGCCCGCGCGGCATGAAGGCCTCGGCAAAACCGGGCTGGCCCTGCAGGATGGGCACGGCCGCCGCCCATTTCTGCTGCACGACGACCGGCACGGCATAGCCCCGCTCGGCGATTTCGACCGCCGGCGCCATCAGGTCGGCCAACGGCAGGCGGCCGAAACGTTCGCTCAAGGCCGCCCAGGCGGCCACCGCACCCGGAACCGTCACGCTGTCCCAGCCGCGCTGCGGCGGCGTGCGTGTGCCCTCGCCGTGCTTGCGCCGGAAGTACGCGGGGGTCCAGGCCGCCGGCGCGCGGCCGCTGGCGTTCAGGCCGTGCAGGCGCTCGCCGTCCCAGAGGATGCAGAAGGCGTCGGACCCGAGGCCGTTGCTCACCGGCTCGACCACCGTCATGACGGCGGCCGCGGCCACCGCCGCATCCACCGCATTGCCGCCGCTTCGCAGCATCTGCAACCCCGCCTGCGCGGCCAGCGGATGCGAGGTGGCGACGATGTTGCGGCCGAACACCGGCAGCCGCTGGCTGGGGTAGCCGTGGGTCCAGTCGAAGGAGAAAGCCATGCGGGATGCGGCGAAGCCGAGGGGCGGGCCGACCATTGTGACCGTGCATGAAAAAGGCCGCTCGAAAGCGGCCCGGGGCAGTGCGACAGCGGCGTCAGTCTTCCTGGAACGCGACCTCGCGCTTCTTGCGGATGGACGGCAGTGCCACCACCAGCAGCATCAGCAGCGATGCGATCAGGAGGCCCGAGGACAGCGGCCGGGTGACGAAGGTCGTCCAGTCGCCACGCGACAGCAGCAGCGCGCGGCGCAGGTGCTCTTCCATCATCGGCCCGAGGATGAAGCCGAGCAGCAGCGGTGCCGGTTCGCAGTTGAGCTTGTAGAACACGTAGCCGACCAGTGCGAACAGCGCCCCGATGAACACGTCGAAGTTGTTGTTGTTGAGCGTGTACAGGCCGACGCAGCAGAACGCCATGATGGCCGGGAACAGGAAGCGGTACGGCACGGTCAGCAGCCGGATCCAGATGCCGATCAGCGGCAGGTTCAGGATCACCAGCATCAGGTTGCCGATCCACATGGATGCGATCAGGCCCCAGAACAGCTGCGGGTCGCTCGTCATCACCTGCGGACCGGGCTGGATGCCCTTGATCGTCATCGCGCCCACCATCAGCGCCATCACGGGGTTCGACGGAATGCCCAGCGTGAGCATCGGGATGAACGAGGCCTGCGAGCCGGCGTTGTTGGCCGATTCGGGCCCGGCCACGCCGCGGATGTCGCCCTTGCCGAAGCGGCTCGCGTCGCGCGCGAGCTTCTTCTCGAGCGCATACGACGCGAACGACGAAAGCATCGCGCCGCCGCCCGGCAGCACGCCGAGGATGGAGCCGAGCGCCGTGCCGCGCACCACGGCGGGCGAGGCGAGGCGGAAGTCCTCGCGCGTCGGCCACAGGCCGGTCACCTTTCTGGTGAACACCTCGCGGTGCTCCGCCGGCTTGCCGAGGTTGGCCATGATCTCGGCGAAGCCGAAGATGCCCATGGCAATCGCCACGAAGTTGATGCCGTCGGTGAGCTCCGGAATGTCGAAGCTGTAGCGCGCGGTGCCGGAGATCACGTCGGTGTTGATCTGCCCGATCAGCAGGCCGAGGATGATCATCGCGATCGCCTTGATCAGCGAGCCCGAGGCCAGCACCACCGCGCCGATCAGGCCCAGCACCATCAGCGAGAAGTACTCGGCCGGGCCGAACTTGAAGGCCAGCTCGGTCAGCGGCGGCGCGAAGCCGGCGATCACCAGCGTGGCCACGCAACCGGCGAAGAACGAGCCGATGCCCGCCGCGGCGAGCGCCGGGCCGGCGCGGCCCTGGCGCGCCATCTGGTAGCCGTCGATCGCGGTCACCACCGAGCTCGATTCGCCCGGCACGTTGATCAGGATGGCCGTGGTCGAGCCGCCGTACTGCGCGCCGTAGTAGATGCCGGCCAGCATGATGAGCGCGGGCGTGGCGTCGAGCGCGTAGATCGACGGCAGCAGCATCGCGATCGTGGTGAGCGGGCCGAGGCCCGGCAGCACCCCGATCGCGGTGCCGAGGATGGTGCCCAGCAGGCAGTAGGCCAGGTTGGTCAGCGTGATGGCTTCGCCGAGGCCGAGCGCGAGATTCGAGAAGAGATCCATGACGCGCCCTTCAGAGACTCAGGAACGAGGGCCACAGCGGGATCGTCAGACCCAGCCCCCAGATGAAGACGGCCCAGCTGCCCACGGTCAGCACCACCGCGTTGATGATCGCGTCGCGCCAGTTGAATTCGGAGCCGGCGAGCCCCGAGCCGATCACCAGCAGCGGCAGCGCGACCACCATGCCCAGGTGCGGCAGCGCCCAGCCGAAGACCGCCACTGCCGCCACGATGGTGATGATCGGCTTCCAGGCGACCGAGCCGATCGGGTCGCCGCCTTCGGTCTCGATGGTGAGCGCCTTGAACAGGATCACCAGGCCGAGGATCACCATGATGATGCTGAGCAGCAGCGGGAAGTAGCCGGGGCCGGGCCGGGCCGACACGCCGAGGCTGTAGTTGCGCGAGCCGATGCCGAAGAACACACCGATCGCGACGAACATCAATCCCGACCAGAAGTCGCGTTGACTCTTGATCTTCAAAATCTGCCTCCTGAGTCTCTAAGTCTTGCAGCCGCGCGGATTCTAGGCACCGGCTCTTCGCCGGGATTGTGTGGATTACACGTAGCGCTTCTGCCACGCGGAACACGGCGGCCGCCGAGATGCGGGCGCTGAGCGCCCTCTCTCACTCCCAGGCGGGCGTGGCGCTCAGCACTTCTTCCAGCGTGGTCGTGCCCTCGGCCACCTTCATCGCGCCGGCCAGTCGCAGCGGCAGCAGGCCGTCGTGGCGCGCCTGCTGGCGCAGCTTGGCGGCATCGGGCACCGGGTGGATGCAATGCCGCGCGGCATCGCCGATGGTGAGCAGCTCGTAGAGCCCGGCGCGGCCGCGAAAGCCCGTCATGCGGCATTCGAGGCAGCCCACCGGCTTGTAGGCGCGCACCTTGCCGTTCAGCCGCCACGGCTTGACGAAGTCGGCCAGCGTCTCGGCCGTCGTCTCGTCGTCGGGCTGCCTGCAGCTCACGCACAGCGTGCGCACGAGGCGCTGCGCCAGCACGCCGATCACCGTGGCCGAGATCAGGTAGGCCGGCACGCCCAGATCGGCCAGCCGCGTGATGGCCGAGGCCGAGTCGTTGGTGTGCAGCGTGCTGAACACGAGGTGGCCGGTGAGCGCGGCCTGGATCGCCATCTCGGCGGTCTCCAGGTCGCGGATCTCGCCGACCATGATGATGTCCGGGTCCTGCCGCATGAGCGCGCGCAGGCCTTCGGCGAAGGTGAGGTCGATGCCCGGCTGCACCTGCGTCTGGTTGAAGGCCGGCTGGATCATCTCGATCGGGTCTTCGATGGTGCAGACGTTGACCTCGTCGGTCGCCAGGCGCCGCAGCGTGGAGTACAGCGTCGTCGTCTTGCCCGAGCCGGTGGGGCCGGTGACGAGGATGATGCCGTGCGCCCGCGTCACCAGCGACTCCCAGCGCTTCGCGTCGTGCGCGCCGAAGCCGAGGGCGTCCAGCGGCTTGACGGTGGCATCCGGGTCGAAGATGCGCATCACCATCTTCTCGCCGAAGGCGGTGGGCAGCGTCGACAGCCGCATCTCGATCTCGTCGCCGTCGGGGTTGCGCGTCTTGATGCGGCCGTCCAGCGGGCGGCGCTTCTCGACCACGTCCATGCGGCCGAGCAGCTTCACGCGCGCGATCATCGCGTTCATCACGCCCGGCGGCAGCTGGTAGACGGTGTGCATCACGCCGTCGATGCGAAAGCGGATGGCGCTCAGTTCACGCCGCGGCTCGAGGTGGATGTCGGACGCACGCTGGTCGAAGGCGTACTGCCACAGCCAGTCGACCACCTGCACCACGCCCTGGTCGTTGGCGTCGAGCTGCTTGTTGCTGCGCCCGAGCTCCACCAGCTGCTCGAAGCTCGCCGCGGCGCTCGATTCGCCGGTCTTGATCGCCGCACGCACCGAACGCGACAGCGTGTAGAACTCGGTGGTGTACTTCTGCAGCTCGAGCGGGCTGACCAGCACCAGCTTGATGGTCTTGCGCGTGTGGCCCTCGATCTCGGCCACCCAGGCGTTGTCGAAGGGCTCGCAGGTGCCGATGGTGATCTCGTGCGCGCCGACCTGCAGCGGCAGCGCGCGGCGGCGCTCGGCGTAGCTGATGGACATCACCTCGGCCACGCGGCCCACGTCCACCTTCAGCGGGTCGATGCGCACGTACGGCATGTCGAAGCGCGCCGCCAGCCACGCGGTGAGCGCCTCCACATCCAGCGGCTTGCCCGTGCCCTTGCGCGTCAAGCCGGCGGCGCCCAGGCGCACCAGCGGATGCTGGGCGCTGTCGGCGGCGCCGAAGCGCTTGACGGTGCGCTCGGCGTCCTCGCGCTCGATGAGCCCGTCGTCGCGCAGCCAACCGAGCAGCACGCGCCATTGCAGGCGGCCGGTGGGCGCGGCGGGCGGTGTGGCGGTGCTGCTGGATGCGGTGCTGTGCTTCATGGCGGGGCGATGGAGGCCGGCAGCTCACGCAGCATGCGCAGCCAGTTGCGCGCCGGCAGGTCGAAGCGGGCTTCGATGGTATCTGCGCGCCGCACCAGCACCTCACGCTCGGGCACCTCGGCGCCACGCAGCGCGAGCACCACGGTGTTGCCCTCCTTGGTCGGGCGCAGGCTGCGAACGCGGTCGGCGCCGAAGGCGGTGGCGATGCGCAACGCGCTCTGCTCGAAGCTCGACGCGCGGCCGAAGAGGTTGACCGACATGACGCCGCCGTCGGCCAGCAGCGCGCGGCAGTCGCGGTAGAAGGCATCGCCGTCGAGCACCGGGCTTGCCGCCTCGTGGTCGTAGAGGTCCACGCTGAGCGCGTGCACCTTGCCGGCGTTCGCCGGGTCGGCGGCGAAGGCGGCGGCATCGCCTTCGATCACCCGCAGCCGCGGCGACTCCTTGGGCAGGTGGAACCACAGCCGGCAGGCGGTGATGACCGTCGGGTTGAGCTCCACTGCGGTGGTGCGCATCTTGAGCACGCTGTGGCAGTAGCGCGTGATCGCCGCCGCGCCGAGGCCCAGCTGCACCGCATGGCCATGCGTGAGCTCGTCGCTCGGACGCAGCAGCATCCAGGCCATCATGCGCTGCACGTATTCGAGCTCGAGCGCGAGCGGCTTGCGGATGCGCATCGCGCCCTGCACCCAGGGCGTGCCCAGGTGCAGGTAGCGCACGCCGTCG
>JBIQKU010000063.1:0-3183 GCA_044506225.1 Rubrivivax sp.
ACCGCGCCTACGTGATGGCGCCCGACAGCACCATCGTCGACGAATGCCTGCCGACCACCGACGCGCCGCTGCCGGCCATGACCGGCGCGCCCATGCTGTCCATCCGCGTGGGCACGCCGCTGTCGGAGATCGAGCGCCAGGTGACGCTGGCCACGCTCGAGTACCTCGGCCGCCACAAGGAAAAGACCGCCGCGACGCTCGGTGTGAGCCTCAAGACGCTCTACAACCGGCTCAAGGAGTACTCGACCGTGCCGCCCAAGGGCGACATGGAGTAAGACACTCGCCGCGCGCCTCGCAAGGCGCGCGGACGGTGCGCGGCACGGGGCCGGCTGTCAGCGCCGCGGGCCGGCGCGTTTGCCATCGGCGCGGCCGTGCCGCGAAGCACCCCGCAGGTCGTCATCGTCCCCGTCACGCAGCCGCGTGCGCGAGAGCGCGATGCGTTCGCGCGGTGCGGGCGCGTCATCGTCGGCATGGCTGCCGTGGCGGCGCAGGATCAGGTCGTCGCGGGCCTCGTCTTCGCTGGCGAGGCTCATGGGGCGCTTGGACTTCATCGGAACTCCTGGACGGATCGGTCGGGGGAGATCGGCAGTGCAGGCGGCACGGCGCCGCCCCTGGGCAAAGGTCTGCGCGATGGCAGAAGCGGCCCGGTGTCCGCGGCTCGGCAGCCGCGCTTCAGAACCAGCCGCGCATGCGCTCGTGGCGGCGCTCGCCCCGGTGCGCGGGCAAACGGGCTGCCCGCTCGGCTGCGCTGCCGAGATCCAGCAGCGTGTCCAGGCGGCGCAAGGTGGCGTAGAGGTCCAGCGGCTTGTGCCAGGCCTCCAGGAATGTGCTGCCGGCCAGTGCCGCATCGTCATCGTCCGCGGTCACCGCCACCGCTGGCACGTCGGCCAGGCCCGGCAGCGCCCGCATCTGTTCCAGCAGATCGGCGCCTTCGCAGTCGGGCAGGTGCAGGTCCAGCAGCAGCAGATGCGCCGGCTGCTCGCGCGCCAGGCGCATCGCTTCCTCGCCGCTGGTCGCCACCGTGAGGCGCACGCCCGGCCGCTGGGCCAGCAGGCCCTGCATCAGCAGGACATTGACGGGGTGGTCCTCGACGTAGAGCACCTGCCGGCTGGCGTCGGCGAAGTCGCCGGCAAAACGGTCATCGTGGGGGGCGAGATCGGGCATTGTTCAGTCCGGCGCGGTCGGTTTGAATGGGAAGGCGGGCAAGACCCGTGCCACGCGATTCCTCCCGGGAACACCGGCGTACCAAGCCCCCTCGGCCGGGAAAAGTTGCCGAATGCAGGCAATGCTGTACACACGCAAGTGGTGTTACGAGGCGCATCCGCCGCCATGGCGGCGCGCCGCTTGCCGCACGCGGCTCAGAAGGAGGCACGCATGAGCACACGCACCGAACGCGATTCGATGGGCGAGATGGCGGTGGACGCCGCCCGGCTGTGGGGCGCGCAGACGCAGCGCTCGCTGCGCTACTTCGCCATCTCGGGCGAACGCATGCCGCCCGAGCTCATCCATGCGCTGGCGCTGGTCAAGCTGTGCTGCGCGCGGGTGAACGGCGACGTCGGCCGGCTCGATGCCAAGAAGGCCATGGCCATCGCCGCCGCCGCCGAGCGGGTGCGCAGCGGCACGCTGGACGAGGAGTTTCCGCTGCGCGTGTGGCAAACGGGTTCTGGCACGCAGACCAACATGAACATGAACGAGGTGCTGGCCAACCTCGCCTGGGAGCTGCTGGGCGGCGAACGCGGCAACGCGCGGCTCGTGCATCCGAACGACGAGGTCAACCTCGGCCAGTCGTCCAACGACATCTTCCCGACCGCGATGCACGTGGCCGCCTGCGCCGGCACGGTGCAGCACCTGCTGCCGGCGCTCGCCGCGCTGCGTGCCGAATGGGCGGCCAAGGCGACCGCGTTCGCCGGCATCGTGAAGATCGGCCGCACGCACCTGCAGGACGCCACGCCGCTCACGCTCGGCCAGGAGTTCTCGGGCTACGAGGCGCAGCTCGGCGAGGCGATCGCCGGCATCGAGCGCGCGCTCCCGCCGGTGTACGAACTGGCGGTGGGCGGCACGGCCGTGGGCACCGGCCTGAACACCCATCCGGAGTTCGGCGCCCGGGTGGCGGCCGAACTCGCGCGTGAACTCGACCTGCCCTTCACCAGTGCCGCCAACAAGTTCGCCGCGCTCGCCGCCCACGATGCGCTGGCCGGCCTGCATGCGGCCTTCAAGACGACAGCGCTCGCCCTGATGAAGATCGCCAACGATGTGCGCTGGCTGGCGTCCGGCCCTCGCAGCGGCCTGGGCGAGATCAGCCTGCCGGAGAACGAGCCGGGCAGCTCCATCATGCCCGGCAAGGTGAACCCCACGCAGTGCGAGGCGCTGACCATGGTGTGCGGCCAGGTCATGGGCAACGACGTGGCGCTGTCGGTGGGCGCGGCGCACGGCCACTTCGAGCTCAACACCTTCAAGCCGCTGATCGCCCACAACCTGCTGCAGAGCCTGCGGCTGCTGGCCGATGCGGCGGCGAGCTTCAACACCCATTGCGTGCAGGGCATCGTGGCCAACGAAGCGCGCATCGCCCAGCTGCTCTCGCATTCGCTCATGCTGGTGACGGCGCTCACGCCGCACATCGGCTATGACCGCGCCGCGGCCATTGCGCACAAGGCGCATGTGGAAGGCAGCTCGCTGCGCGAGGCGGCGCTGGCCTCGGGCGTGGCCGCCGAGGACTTCGACCGCTGGGCCGATCCGCGCACCATGATCTAGCCGGCACGGCTTTCGCCGGGCACGGGCCTTGCCGCGGGCGCGTCCACTGGACGACGACATGCAGGAGTGCGCGAGATGGTGACCGGCTTGATTCGACTGGCGCTGGCGGGCGTGGTGGGTGCAACGCTGTGGTCGCTGCGGCAGCAGGCGCGGGAACGCCGCGCCGCACAAGGGCAGCCCCATGAGGTGGCGCCGTCGCAGCCCGCCGCGGACGCCGACGCCACCGGGTCCGATGCGCCGGGCGCGGCCCGCGAGGACCGCCCGGGGCAACCCGATCCGGCGACGCTGACGCTGCCCTGAGCCGGGCCGGCGCCCGGCCCGCCGGCGTCAGCGCGACTTGTCGCCGGACGACGCCCCGCTGCGGCTGCCCGGTGCGGAGGGTGATGGCGAGCTACATCGACGCCTGCGACGTCGAGAAGGATCCCGAGCTGA
>JBIQKU010000063.1:3193-17991 GCA_044506225.1 Rubrivivax sp.
CCCGGGCCGCTCTTGTCGAAGGACGGCCCCGTGGAGCCGGCGCCGGTCTGCGAGGACGAGCCGCTGGCGGCGTACGGGTTGGACGCAGCGGCCGCCTGGCCCGCCGCGGTGCTGGATTCACCGCTGCGCCCGCTCGCGGCACCGCCGGCCTGGCGGTTCTGCCGCCATTGGGTAAAGTCGTCGCAGAACTTCTGGTAGCGCTCCTTGCGCCAGGCCTTGTAGTCCTCGTCCAGCGTGCGCAGCTGCTCGGTGCGCCAGGCGTGGTAGTCGGGGTCGTGGCGGTGCTCGTGGTCGTCGTCCTCGGCGGTGAAGTCGCTGCCGGTGGACGCCTGGCGCCCACCGGTGGAACGCCGCCCGCCGCGGTCGCTGTCGAAATCGCCGCCGTAGCCGCCATGGCCGCCGCCCTGGGCGCCGCCCCAGCCGCCGGCGTAACCACCGCCACCGCTGCGCTCGCCACGGGTGTCGCGCCCATAGCCACCACCGTACTCGGCCTGCGAGCCATAGCCGCCGTACTGCTCGCCCGTACCGCCGCCGCTGCCGAAGCCACCGCCCTGCTGCTGGCGCCGCGCGCCTTGCGGGCCGCGGTCGTAGCCGCCTTGCGGGCCACGGTCGTAGCCGCCTTGCGGGCCACGGTCGTAGCCGCCCTGCGAACCACGATCGGCATAACCGCCTTGCGGGCCGCGCGGCGACCCGCCGTAGCCGCCGCTGCGCATGCCGCGTGAGCCTTCGGACTGGCCGCGCCAGCTGTCGTCCCGGCCGTGCTCCCAGTTGCTGCCGCCGCTGTAGTAGTCGCCCATCTCGCCACGGCCGTAGCCGCTGCTGCCGGTTTCGCCGTAGCCGTAGCCCTCGTCCTCGCGGGCGGGCGCGTAGTCACCGTAGGTGCTGCCGGCCGAGGTGCGCGAGCCGCCCACGGCCCGGGGGTTGAAGCGGTTGTCGTCGCCGTAGCCGGCGCCGCTTTCGGAACCGCGTTCGTTCGAATGTCGCTGAGGCATGGTGTTCCTTCCGTCGATGAGGAGCCGGCCGGCCGCCGGCGCACAGGGCACCGGTCACGGGTGTGCCGGCGCCGACAGACGACCCGGGCAAACCCCATTCCCAGGCAGCCGCCGGAAGCGGCTTCGGGGCATGCGGATTGCCGATGCGCAGGCATGCCCCCGCCGCCACTTCCGAAACGCCTGGTTCCCATCCTGACGCTGGCGTCTGCCGCCACGGTGGGAGCGGTGATGCTGAGCCTCGTCGGCCCGCCCGACGGCACGGTGGAGGTGACGCAGATGCTGCGCGACGACCGGGTCGAAACCGGCACGCTGCGCGCGGCCGAGCATGTGGCCGACGCGACGCCCGCGCCCTACCGCTACACCGTCGAACTCGACGACGGCCGCATCCGCGAATTCGGTTATGCCGCCGACCGGGCGCTCCAGCCCGGCCAGCGTGTGGTCGTGATCGACGGCGGACTCCAGCACGCGGACCGCTGAGCGGCGCGCGCTCCATTCACCACCACAACACCACCACAAGGACATCGCATGGGCAAGTACTTCATCGCCTGGCTGCTGGGAGTGCCCGGCATCGTGCTGCTGCTGATCTGGCTGTTCTTCTGAGCCGCCCGGCGGCTAGCCGTCGGTGAACCGTTCGCCCTTGGCGATGTCGTGCTCGCGCTGGCCGGCATCGGTCAGGCGCAGGCGGTCGCCGTCGCGGCGCAGCAGCCCCATCTCCACATAGGTGTCCACCCGATCGGACGGGATCATCTCGGGGGAACCGTTCTCCAGATAGGTCACCGCCTGGCTGAACTGGATGCGGGCAGCGGCGTCGGGAAAGGGTGAATCGGACATCAGGGTCTCCGGGTCAGTGCAACTTGCCGGCATAGGAGCGCAGCAGCCGGCCAAGGGCGTCGGGCTGCAGCGGCTTGACCAGGAAGGCATCGAAGCCGGCGGCGAAGGCCCGGGCCTCGTCTTCCTCGCGACCATGGCCGGTGAGCGCGGCGAACAGCGTGGGATGGCCCGCGAGCTTCTTGCGCAGCGGCTCGATGAGCGCAAAACCGTCGGTGCCGGGCAGGCCCAGATCGCACAGCACGATCTGCGGCAGGAACTGCCCGGCCAGGCGCAGGCCTTCTTCCGCGTTCGCCGCGCTGCTCACCTCGTTGCCGCCGATCTCCAGCAGCAGGCGCAGCACGTCGCGGCTGTCGGCGTTGTCCTCGATCACCAGCACGCGGTAGCCCTGGGGCGCCTCGATCACCTCGGTCTCGGGCCGGGGCGTGGCACTCGGGCGGCGCAGCAGCGGCAGGCTCAGCGTGAACTGCGCGCCGCGCCCGGGGCCGGCGCTGCTGGCCTCGATCTCGCCGCCGTGCAGGTGCGCGATGCGCCGCGCGAGCGTGAGCCCCACGCCCAGCCCGCCCTGGCTGCGCGCGAGCGACTGGTCCTGCTGCGCGAACAGCTCGAACACATGCGGCAGGAAATCCGGGCGAATGCCCTGGCCCGGGTCGCTCACCGTGATGCGCAGCATCTGCCGCGTGCTGCGCGCGGCGATGTCGATGACGCTGGGCGTGGGCGTGAACTTGGCGGCATTGCCGATGAGGCTGGACAGCGCCTGCGCGAGGCGCACCGAATCGCCCTCGATGGCCAGTCGCGCCTCCGGCAGGTCGATGCGCAGCGTGTGGCCGCCGGCATCCAGCCGCGCCTGGGCGTTCTCCACCGCGGCGCGCACCAGGTCCTCGAGCAGCACCTGCTCCTTGTGCAGCGAGATCTGGCCGTGCGTGAGGCGGGTCACGTCCACCAGGTCGGCCACCAGCCGGCGCAGCTGTTCCACCTGCCGGTCGATGATCTGGCGCACGCGCGCAAGCGAGGGGTTGTCGCGCTCCATCAACCGCAGGATGCCGGCGGCATTGGCGATCGGCGCCAGCGGGTTGCGCAGCTCGTGCGACAGCATGGCGAGGAACTCGTTCTTGCGCCGGTCGGCCAGGCGCAGCGCGCGGGTGCGCTCGGCCAGGCGCTCTTCCAGGTCCTTGCGCTCGTGCACGTCGAAGCAGCTGCCGATGTAGCCGAGAAAGCTGCCGTCGGGCGCGTAGCGCGGCACACCGTGGTTGGAGATCCACCGGTAGCTGCCGTCGTGGCGGCGCAGCCGGTAGTCCATGGTGAAGGGCACGCGCGCGTCGAAGGCGGTGTCGACGATGCCGGTCACACGCTCAAGGTCCTCGTCATGCACGCCGTCGAACCAGCCGTTGCCGGCTTCCTCGGCGAGCGTGCGCCCGGTGTAGGCGAGCCACGGGCGGTTGACCCATTCGAGCAGCCGGTCCGGGCCGGCCATCCACACCATCACCGGCGCCGAATCCGCCATGGTGCGGAAGTGGCTCTCGGCATCGTCCTCGCGTGCGCGCCGCGGTGCCGCGGGCGCCGGCGCCAGCAGGCACAGGTAGCGCGCCGCGGCCGTGGTGCCGCCGGGCAGCGACAGCACCTCGGCCGCCACCTCGCGCACGCCTTCGGGGCCCGGCAGGCCCAGCACGCCGCGCCAGCCGCCGTCAGCATCCGCCGCCGGCACGGCGCGGCGCATCAGCTCGCCGAGCGGCGTGTCACCGGGCGTGGCCGCGAGCCACTGCGCCGGGGCGTTGGCGCGCAGCACATGCCCTTGCGCATCGGCCACCAGGGCCGCATGCGGATGGCGCTCGAACAACACATCGCCGAAACCGGCACTGAGCGCGCCGGCCGCGGCAGTCGCGGTCTCGCGCGGCGGCGTCACGGCCAGGCGGGTGCCGACGGCCTTGGGCGCAGCGCCGCCCCGGGCGGCAGCGGAAGACATGGCGCGGTCCTTTCGCGTCGTCGGCGGCCCCTCGTGCTCCGCCGTCAATGCGCCGGGCGCTGCGGCAGCAAGTGCCAGCGGCGTGCGAGCGATGCATCGAACACCGGCCAGCGCCAGCGCGGGCGCGGCGCTGCGCGCGGCGGCACCGGGGCCGCTTCGGGCGGCGCCTCGGCCCCCGGCGTCTCGAAACACACCTGCGACGCGCGACCGGCGGCCACGTCGATCACCAGGTCATGCGCGTCGGCCTGCGGAATGCCGAATTCGCTGTAGCGCACGCAAGGCAGGTCCGGGCAGCGCAGCCGCCCGGTGAACCAGTCGGCCCACACCGGCCGCGTGCTGCCGAAGAGCGCGGCGAGCGACAGCTCGATCGGTCGCTCGTCACGATCTCGCCGCAGGCTCGAGCCTTCGCCCATGGGCTCGATCGCCACCAGGCACAGCCGTGTGCCGTGCAGCCGCCAGGTGCCGACGTAGCCGCGCACGCAGTCGCTGCGCGCGCCCGGCACCGACAGGCGCTGCTGCGCCAGCCACGGCGCGAGCGGCTCGCCCTCCATGGGCAGGGCCTCGTCGTCGTACAGCAGGCGTTCGGGGATCTGTGCGCTCGTCATTCGCAGGCCCGGGTTGAAACCATGGATCAGCGCGCCGCACAGGGCGCGGCCCTGCGCAGTCGGGCAAGCGTTGTGCCCAGCGCGCCACGCCGCCAGGGCATCGCACTTGCAGGGAGGCGCCGGCGCGCGCCGTGCGCGCAGGAGAACGCATGAACCCGGAAATCGTCGGCTGGGCCAGCGCTGCGGTGCTGCTCGCCACCATCGCGCAGCAGGTGTGGAAGCAGTGGAAGAGCGGCAGCACCGCCGGTGTGTCGAAATGGCTGTTCGTCGGCCAGACGCTGGCTTCGCTCGGCTTCACCATCTACAGCGTGATGACCGGCGACCCGGTGTTCATTGCCGTCAATTCGGCCCTGCTGGTGAGCGCGCTGCTGGGCGAGGCGGTGTACTGGCGCAACCGGCGAAGGGCCGCCAGGACGGCGGCGTCGTAGCAGCGAGGGAGCGCGACGACCCTCTCCCGCTGCGGTGCAGAGGCAGCCACGCCGGGCGATCGCCGGGCCGTACTCCCTCTCCCGCCCCGCGGGAGAGGGCGGGGGTGAGGGTCGCCGCGTAAAGCCGCCTCAGGCGTGCTTGCGCCGCCGCTCCACCGCCGGCACCTTCAGCATCTGCCGGTACTTGGTGACGGTGCGCCGCGCCACCGTCAGCCCCTGGCGGGCGAGCTGGCGCGCGATCTCGGCATCCGACAGCGGATCGGCCGCGTTCTCCGCGTCGATCATGTCCTTGATGACACCGCGGATGGCAGTCGCCGAGCAGGCGCCGCCGCTGGCCGTGGCCATGGCGCGCGAGAAGAAGTACTTGAGCTCGAACACGCCGGCGGGCGTCGCCATGTACTTGTTGTTGGTGACGCGTGAGACGGTGGATTCGTGCAAGCCCACCTCGTCGGCGATCTCGCGCAGGCCCAGCGGCTTCATGGCGAGCGGGCCGTACTCGAGGAAATGCTTCTGCCGCCGCAGGATGGCCTCGGCCACGGTGAGGATGGTGGAGAAGCGCTGCTCCACGTTGCGCACCGTCCAGCGTGCCTCCTGCAGGTGCGCGGCGAGCTCGGAATGCTTGGAATCGCGGTGGCGCTGGAAGAGCTCGGCGTACATGTGGTTGAGCCGCACGCGCGGCACCACCGCCGGGTTGAGCACGGCCACCCACTGGCCGCGCACCTTGCGCACGATGACGTCGGGCGTCACGTACTGCACGTCGTTGGCGCTGTAGCGCCAGCCCGGGCGCGGGTCGAGCCGCCGGATGCGCTCGCACACCGCCTCCATCTCCGCCAGGCTCGCGCCCAGCAGCTTCGCGAGCCCCGGGATGTCGCGCTGCGCGAGCCGCTCGAGGTGGTCGGTGACGATGAGGCGTGCGAGCTCGCGCTCGCGCTCGTCGGCAATGCTGGGCAGCTGCAGCCGCAGGCACTCGCCGACGTTGCGCGCCGCCACACCCAGCGGGTCCAGCGACTGCACCAGCTTGAGCGCGGTGTTCATCTCCGCCTCGTCCACCGCCGGCTCCAGGCCGGTGAGCGCCGCGAGTTCGCCGAGGTCGATGCGCAGGTAGCCGTCGTCGTCCAGCGATTCGATGATGCAGCCCACCAGCACGCAGTCGCGCGGGGTGAGCGTCATCACGTTGACCTGGCTGTGCAGGTGCGGACGCAGCCCTTCGTCGGCCGCCATGGTCTCCATCACGCCGCCTTCACCGTCGCCGCTGCTCGACGAGGACGCGCCCGTGCCGGCCTGCTGCCAGCTGTCGCGCTCCCACACCGTGTCGGCATAGGCCTCGGCGTCGGAATAGGTCTCGGCGCTCGCCTCGGCGGTGGCGGTCGTGTCCACCGGCAGCGGCTGCTCGTTGGCGAGCGCGACGGCGCCGGTCTCGGCCGCGTCGGTGGTTTCCTCGGCGGTCTCGTCGGCTTCGAGGAAGGGGTTGTTGCCGAGGGCGTTCTGCACCTCCTGCGCAAAGTCCAGAGACGACAGTTGCAGCAGCCGCACGGCCTGCTGCAGGCGCGGGGTGACGGTCTGATGCTGGCGATGTTCGATCCTGATCGCAGGCGTACTCATGCGAATCCTCGGTTCTACGGGGTGTGTCGGCAGCGGGCGGCGAGTGCGCCCGCGGTGCGGCGACAGGCCTGGCGGCTCGTCGCAAGGCGGGCTGTTTGCAACACCTGTGCCGGGTTGGCGCGACGGCCGCCTGCAGACACCGCGGATGACCGCGTCGCAAGGGGCGAGGAAGGTGTGGGAATGCAGGCCGCGGCGTGCCGGTGCGCCTATGGAATCGAGGCTGGCGCGGCCTGCGCCTGCGACCGGCCGCGAAGCCGCGCGCGAGGCCTTGGCGAAGGCGTAACGGTCGGTGTCCCGCTCAAGGGGCAGGCGCCCGCGGCCGAACGGACATGAGAAAGCGCCTGAGAGGCGCCGAAGTTTGTGCGATTTGCCGCAACAACTGCGAGCAAGTCACGTGCCGGCATCGCTCGCGTCAGTCGCCGCGCGGCTTCTTTTCCGGGGGTGGCGACGGGGTGCGCAGGTTGCGGTTGTAGACCTCGTCGCTGGTCTCCGCGCGGCTGGTGTCGACCAGGCCGCGCTCCACGTCGTCGTGCGCCTGCTGGATCACGGCATGCGGCGCGCTCTCCTGGCTGTCGGCCGACTCGTCGTGTTCGTGCGGCAGCCGCGGCGCGGGTTCGCCGGACACGTTGGTCGTGGTCTGACCGGGGCGGTGCGGCGTCGGCTCGTCGGGGCCGGGCGGGCGGCGCTTCGGTGTGGGCATGGTGTTCCTCGTGGGCCTCGGGGTGTCCGGCACCGTGTCGCGGCAATGCACATGCCGCCGCCGCGGTACGTCGTTTGCCCCTTTCGCCCCATCGCGGCGACGCTCGCCGCAGCTCACAGGAGAAACACCCATGGCATCCGGCTCCCCCGCTCGCGGCCAGACGAGCGCCAAGAACGCCATCGTCAAGCTGCTCAAGGACGATCACAAACGCGCCAAGGCCGCGTTCAAGGCCTTCGAGAAGATGGACCCGCATGAAGACCCCGAGGGCGTGCAGGCCCTGGTGGAGCAGACCTGCGCCGAGCTCGAGGTGCATGCCGAACTGGAGGAGCAGATCTTCTATCCGGCCGCGCGCGAGGCCATCAAGGACGAGGACCTGATCGAGGAGGCCGAAGTCGAGCACATGACCTTCAAGATGCTGCTCGCGCAGCTGAAGGAACTCGAGGTCGAGGACGAGAAATACGCGGCCACCTTCAAGGTGCTGGGCGAGTACGTGCAGCACCATGTGAAGGAAGAGGAAGGCGAGATGTTCAAGCAGCTCGCCACCGACGCGGACTGGACCACGGTGCGCGACGAGATGCTCGCGCGCCGCAGCGAACTCATGGAAGAAAAAGGCCTGGTCGAGGAAGAGACCGAGGCCGGCAGCAAATCGCGTTCGAGCGCCCGCGGCAGCGCCGGCAGCAGCAGCAGCAGCCGCCGCAGCGGCAGCCCTTCGTCGCAGCGCGAGGCGCGCCCGCAGGCCGCCGAGGACGAGGACGACTGAGGGCCGGGCGGCCCCACCGCCTCCTGCACCGCCCGGGCCGCGCCGCTCGCGCGTGACCGGGCGTCGGCGCCGGCCTGCGCCCGGTGCCCCCACTGATTCCCTGGCGCCGTCGCCGCGCGGCGCCCAGCGCCCTGCTCGGCCGGGCGCCGCACGGCTGCTTTCCAGGACGCCCGATGCCCTCCGACCCGACCGCTCCACTCATCGTCTTCTCCCACCTGCGCTGGTCGCAGGCCTACCAGCGTGCGCAACACCTGCTGCCGCGGCTGGCCACGCGGCGCCGGGTGTGTTTCGTCGAGCCGCCCGCGCATGCCGAAGGCCCGGCGCGGCTGGCGCGGCGCATGGCGGCCCCCGGGGTGGAGCTGCTGCGCCCGCACACGCCGGTGCCCACGCCCGGCTTCCACGATGCGCAGGTGGAGGTGCTGGGGCCGCTGCTCGCCCAGGCCTGGCGCGACGAGGGCCTGGCGCCCGCCATCGGCTGGTTCTGCACGCCCGCGGCGCTGCCGCTGCTGCCCACGCTGGACGCCTGCGGCGTGGTCTACGACTGCAGCGGTGACCTGTTCTCGCCGACGCAGGCGCATCTGCACGCCACCCCGCAGCCGCTGCGGCGCGAGGCCCAGCTGCTGGACCGCGCGCAACTGGTGCTGACCTCCGGCCCGAGCCTCTACCAGGCCAAGCGTGCCGTGCATCCGAACGTGCTGTGCCTGCCCGGCGGGGTGGACGCGGCGCATTTCTCGGCCGCTGCCGCGCTTGCGCGCCCGGAGGCGATGCTGCGCGCGGAGGCGCTGCAGGGCCGCATCTCCGGCCCGCGCCTGGGCTTTTACGGCGCGATCGACGAGCGTGTGGACCTCGCGCTGCTCGAGCGCCTGGCGCGTGCCGAGCCGGCCTGGCAGTTCGTCATGGTCGGGCCGCTGCGCGGGCTGGACGCGGCGCAGCTGCCGCGCGAGCCCAACATCCATTGGCTGGGCGAGCAGCCCCACGAGCTGCTGCCGCAGTTGGTGGCCGGCTGGGACGTGTGCCTGCTGCCCTTTGCGCTGAACGACGCCACGCGTTTTCTGGGTGCCACCAAGACGCTGGAGTACCTGGCGGCGGAAAAGCCGGTGGTGAGCACGCCGGTGCATGACGTGGTGGCGCTGTACGGCGAGGTGGTGCGCATCGCCGCGGACACGCCGGCCTTTCTCGCCGCCTGCCATGCGGCGCTGGACGAGACCATCTACGAGCGCGGCGAGCGCCTGGGCGCCGCCGCCGCGGCGGTGGCGCGCCATTCCTGGGAGCACATGGCCGACCGTGTGCTGGAGGCACTGGACACGCTGCCGCGGGCCACGGCCGCCCCGGCCCACCCGCGCCAGGCGGATCCGCCCGCGCCCGCGGTGCTCGCCGCGGCACGGCCGGCGGCGGCAGCGGTGCAGGTGCACCGGGCGCGCCATGTGGTGATCGGCGCCGGCGCCACGGGTCTCGCCGCGGCCTGGCGCCTTGGCCTGGACGGCGACCCGGCCGACACCTTGCTCATCGAACGTGAGTCGGCGCCGGGTGGCCTCTGCCGCTCGCTGCAGACCCAGGGTTTCACCTTCGACCTCGGCGGGCGGGTGCTGTTCAGCAACGAGCCCGCGGTGCTGGAGCTGTACGACACCCTGCTCGGCGACAACCTGCACTGGCAGACGCTGCAGACCGCGGTGCACGGCAGTGCCCAGCCGGCGCCCGGCGGCGCCGGTGCGCTGGACCCGAGCGCCACGGCGCTGCGCCCCGGTGCGCGCTTCGGCTATCCGCTGGTGGGCGGGCTGCAGGCGCTCACCGATGCGCTGCACGCCGCGGTGCGCTGCCCGATCGCGCTGAACACGCGGGTGCTGCAGGTCTCGCCCGACGCCCGCACGCTGCGCCTGGACGACGGCCGCAGCCTGCACTACGACACGCTGATCGCCACGCTGCCGCTGCCGGAGCTCGTCGCGGCCTGCGGCGCCGAGGCCCCCCCCGCGCTGCACACCGCCGCCCGCCAGCTGCGCCGCGCCTCGCTGCGCTGCGTGCAGCTCGGCGTGGTGCGCGAGCATGTGAGCGATGCGCACTGGGTCCACTATCCGGCCGGCGCCGCGGTGTTCCAGCGCGTGTTCATGCAGACCAATGCCAGCCCGCACTGCAGCCCGCCGGGCGCCTTCGGCCTGGTGTGCGAGATCACCCACGGCCCCGAGCAGCCCCTGCCCTGCGACGGTTTGGCGCTGATCGCCCGGGTGCGCGCCGACTGCGTGAAGGTGGGCCTGCTGCGCGACGACGACACGCTGCTGGTGGCGCAGCAGACCGACCTGCCTGGCGCCTGCGTGCAAGACGATGCCCAGCGCGCCGAGCGCGTGGCGCTCATCCGCGACTGGCTGGCCGACCACGGCATCCTGACCGCGGGGCCTTACGGCGAATGGGCGGTGGCCGGCGAGGCGCTGCATCCCTTCATCGCCGGGCAGCGTGCGGCGCAGCAGGCCTTGGCGATGGGGACCTGGGTGCAGGTGCCGCAGGCGGGGTGACTTTCCAGGGCCAACGGCGCCTTCCTGCTCACCGCCCCCGCCGCCCCGCCAGGCCCTCCAACGCCGGCTGCGGATCACCCATGCCGGTGTAGATCTCGTGGTCGATGGGCAGCGGCTGCGGCCCGGCACCCGCCGGATGCGTGCGCAGCAGGGCATCCAGCCCGCCGCCGAAGCGCAGCTCGAAGGCCTCGTCCCAGAGTGCCTCGATGTTCGGCGGCTGGTCGGCGGGCGGGCGCGCCGGCCGGGGGAAGCCGGCCTTGGGGTCCAGCCATTGTTCGTCGAATGCGATGCGGAAGAAGTCGCCCACCAGCCGCAGCGCGTTGTAGCCGCCCTGGCCCCAGCGGCTGCTGCGCAAGGTGACGCGCGGGTCGTTGAAGCCAACCCAGGCGCCGGCGACAAGCTGCGGGTGCATGAGGATGAACCAGCCGTCCATGTTGTCCTGCGAGGTGCCGGTCTTGCCGGCCACGTCGGCGCGGATGCCGAAGCGGGTGCGCACCGCCGTGCCGGTGCCGCGCTGCACCACGCCGCGCAGCATGTCGATGAGCTCGATGGCCGTCTCCTCGTGCATGGCGCGCCGGGGTTGCGGCGCGAAGTCGGCCAGCACCGCGCCGTGGCGGTCGGTGATGCGCAGGATGAGCCGCGGTGCGTGCTGCACGCCCAGCGCGGCGATCGCGGCATAGGCGTCGACCATCTCCAGCAGCGTCACCGGGCTCGTGCCCAGCGCCAGCGACGGCACGGCATCCAGCGGGCTGCGATCCACGCCGGCTGCGCGGGCGAAATCGAGCACACGCGGCACGCCGATGTCCTGCATCAGCTGCGCGGTGACGGTGTTCTTCGAATGCACCAGCGCGTCGCGGATGGTCATCGGCTCGAGGCTCGGCTCGCTCATGTCGCTCGGACGCCAGACGTTGCCGTCGGCCAGCGCGATCTCCACCGGCCGGTCGAGATAGCCCCAGTCCGGGCTCATGCCGGCTTCGAGCGCCGCGCCGTAGACGAAGGGCTTGAAGGTGGAGCCGGGCTGGCGGGCGGCCTGGGCCACATGGTCGAACTGGTCGGTGGCGAAGTCGCGGCTGCCCACCCACGCAAGCACCGCGCCGCTGGCCGGATCCAGCGCGACGAAGCCGGCCTCGAGCCGCGACTTGTCGCGCCGCAAGGCCGCCATGGCCGCCGCATCGGCCATCACCTTGGCCAGGGCGTCGCGCTCGCTCGCACCGCCCTCCAGCGCCTTGCGGTAGGCCGGGGTCTCGCGCACGAAATCGGCGAGCAGCTCGGGCCGGCTTTCCCAGAACCAGGCAAAAGGTTGCACCTTGGCGTGCGCCCGGGCATAGCGTTCGATCGAGGTCGAGGACACCGGCATGCGGCGCGCGCTCCATTCCACGTCGGCCACCTGCTGCAGCGCCGCGGCTTGGATGCGCACCGCCTCGGTGGCCGCCTGCTGCAGCCGCCAGTCCAGCGCGGTGTGGATGACCAGGCCGTCGGCATACAGGTCGCGGTCGTGCTGCTCGGCCCACGCAAGCGCCGCGCGCCGCACCTGCGCGCTGAAATGCGGTGCGAGGCCGGGCGCCTCCTGGGGGCGCTCGAAGTTCAGCTGCAGCGGCTCGGCGGCCAGCGCCTTGGCCTGCGCCGCATCCAGCACGCCGGCGCGCGCCATCTGCGCCAGCACCACGTTGCGCCGGGCCAGCGCACGCTCGGGATGGATCACCGGGTTGTAGTGGTACGGCCCCTTGAGCATGCCGACCAGCATGGCGGCCTCGCGCGGGCCGAGTTCGGCGGCGGTCTTGCCGTAGTAGGTGCGCGCCGCCATCTCGATGCCGACCACGTTGTAGAGAAACGGCACGGTGTTGAGGTAGGCGGTGAGGATCTGTTCCTTGTCGAAGGCCTGCTCCATGCGGTGCGCGGCAATCATTTCCTTGAGCTTGCGCTCGATGCTGCGCGAGCGGCCGATCTCCTCGGGGAAGAGGTTGCGCGCGAGCTGCTGGGTGAGGGTGGAGCCGCCCTGGGTGTCGCCGGCCAGCGTCTGCACGGCGGCGCTGACCGTGCGGCGCCAGTCGATGCCGGCATGGGTGTAGAAGCGCTCGTCTTCCGTGGCGATCAGCGCCTGCACCACCACCGGCGCGATGCGATCCAGCGGCACCGGCACGTGCTGCGAACGGCTGAAGGTGGCGAGCGTCCGGCCGTCGGCGGCGACGATGAGGCTGGGCCGCGCCGATTGCGCCTGCCGCAGGTCGGTCACGCCGGGCGTGCGTGCGGCCAGTCGTTCGAGGTAGAGGCCGCCGGCGACGGCGAGCGCGAGGAGCAGCACGGCGCTGATCCACAGCGCATGCCAGGCAAGGCGCACACGGCGGCGCGGGGCGGGATCGGGGGCAGAGATGGACATGCGAAACCGAATGCGGGGGCCCGCCAAGCGGCAAGCCCCGTGCCGTCATCACGCGCCATCAAGCCCCCACGCTGGCACCACAATGCGAAATGGCGTATGGTCCGGGCCATGTTTCGCCTGACCTGCTCCACACTGGCCCGTCGTGCCCCGCGCCGGCGCGTGACCGTGTGTGCCTCGCGAACCCGCAAGACCCAGCGCAGCCCTGCCTTGCCGCGCTTGCTCGCCGCGCATACCTAGGCCCGGCGATCCACCCACCCCCTTCTCTTCTTCGCGCAACTTCTGGATCGTCGGGCCAAGCCCCCGGCGCTTCGGTGCGCGTGCGGCCCCCGGGCCCGCCCGCCACCTTCGGACCAGGAGTGAACCGTGGAAGCTGTCCTGCATGCCCCCGCCGTGTCGACCGCCGTCGACGCCCCTCGTCTCGCGCCGTCGCGCCTGCGCTCGGTGCTCGTCGCCACCGGCTTTTCCGCCCACTGCGCGCGCGCGGTCGACCGCGCCGCGCTGCTCGCGCGTGAACACGCGACCGACCTGTCGCTGATGCACGTGGTCGCGCCCACGCGCGAACTGTTCGCCCCACCGCTGGACACGCCCATCCGCACCTCGCAGGCGCGTGTGATGCTCGCGCGCACCGCGCGCCGGGTGCGCCGCGCGCATGGGGTGGACATCTCCACCCGGCTGCATGCCGGGCCGGTGCGCGCGCAGATCCTGCAGCGCGCCGCACGCAAGGACCTGCTGGTCATCGGCCACGGCAGCCGAAACGCGCTCACCGACTGGCTGGTGGGCAGCCGCGCCGACCGCCTGCTGAACCGGCTGCAGCGCCCCATGCTGGTGGTCAAGCGCGAGGCCGACCGCCACTACCGGCGGGTCATCGTGCCGGTGGACCTGGGCGGCCTGGGCGCGGAGGCCTTGCGCATGACCACCCAGCTGCTGCCCGACGCCGCCATCGACCTGATGCATGTGCTGGGCCATGGCCAGAGCGCCTGGCTGCGCCGCGCCGACGTGGACCCGGCCGTGGTCGACGCCTACCGCTCGCGCGAGGCGCAGCGCGCCGAGGACCAGCTGCAGCGCATGGTGTCGGACGTGGGCAACCCGCGCTGGCAGATCCGCGCCTCGCTGTCGCACGGCGACACGCTGCGCGCGGTGCGTGAGCGCCAGCGTGCGACCGACGCCGACCTGCTGGTGGTGGTGCACGACGAACCCTCGCCGTGGCGCGACTTCCTGCTGGGAAGCCTGACGCGCCGCCTGATCGCGGGTGTGGATTGCGACGTGCTGGTGCTGCCGCGCGCGGCGCTGACGTCGGCCTGACGCGGCCGGGGCGGCCTACCCGGTGCGGGCGACGGCCGCCTCGATCTGCTCCTTGACGCGGCGCGTGCCGCGCAGCACCAGCACCTCGTCCAGGTCGGCCTGCGGCGCGACCGCATGGGCCACCTCTTCCAGCGTGTCCGGGTCGGTCATCAAGGCGTTCGCCAGCGCCGACAGCGCGCAGATGGCGCGCCGCGGCACCTGCATGGGCAGTTCCCGCGTGGTGTTGACGATGACGTGGTAGCGCACGCTGTGCACCGCCGCGGGCGCGAGGCCCCAGGTTTCGCACAGCGCGGCGCCGAGCGCGTCATGGCTGACGCCGAATTCCTGGTGCTCGAGGAACAGCAGTTCCTCGTCGTCGCGGGCATTGACCAGCAGCGGGCGGTAGCGCTCGGGCGTGTGGCGGAACAGCACCGCCTTGCCGCATTCCTCGAACAGGCCGGCCGAATGCGCGGCCCACGGGTCCACGCCCAGCGCCGCACCGATGCGCCCCATCAGCAGGCCGCGCACGCTGGCGCGCTCCCACAGCGGGTCGAGCTCGGGTGCGGTGGGAAACACCGCACGCAGGCCCATCTCGAAGGTGACCGACGCCACTTCGCGCGTGCCCAGGTAGGTGATGGCCTGCTGCACCGTCTGCACCCGCCCGGCCAGGCCGTAGAGCGAGGAGTTGACCGCCTTGAGCACGGCCGAGGCGAGCGCCATGTCGGACTCGATCAGCGCGCCCACCGCCTGCATGTTCA
>JBIQKU010000292.1:0-2572 GCA_044506225.1 Rubrivivax sp.
AGTGAGCTTCACGGTGCCCAGCGGCAACTTCGGCAATGTCTGCGCCGGCCACGTGGCGCGCATGATGGGGCTGCCGATCCGCCGGCTGGTGGTGGCGACCAACGAGAACGACGTGCTCGACGAGTTCTTCCGTACCGGCGTGTACCGCGTGCGCGGCGCGGCCGACACGCACGAGACCTCCAGCCCGTCGATGGACATCAGCAAGGCCAGCAACTTCGAACGCTTCGTGTTCGACCTGGTGGGCCGCGACGGCGCCAGGACGCGCGCGCTGTTCGCCGACGAGGTCGGACGCACGGGCCGCTTCGACCTGAGCGGCGACCCGGCCTTCGCCGATGCGGCCGCGAAATTCGGCTTCGCCAGCGGCCGCAGCACGCATGCCGACCGGCTGGCGACGATCCGCGACACCGACAGGCGCTTCGCCGTGCTGGTGGATACGCACACCGCCGACGGGCTGAAGGTGGCGCGCGAGCACCGGGAGCCCGGCGTGCCGATGGTGGTGCTGGAGACGGCGCTGCCGATCAAGTTCGCCGCCACCATCGTCGAGGCGCTGGGCCGCGAGCCGGACCGGCCGGCGAAGTTCGAGGGCATCGAGCAATTGCCCCGGCGCGTGGTGCGGATGCCCGCCGATGCCGAGGCGGTGAAGCGCTATATCGCCGAGCATTGCGCCTAGCGAAGCCCGGCGGCGCGCCGCCGCCCACAACGAGCAGCAGACGATGAAAGTGATCGCCTTCGCGGGCTACTCCGGCGCCGGCAAGACCACGCTGGTGGAGCGCGTGATCCCCGAACTCCGGCGCCACGGGCAGCGCGTGTCGGTGGTCAAGCACGCGCACCATCGCTTCGACATCGACCACCCGGGCAAGGACAGTTGGCGCCACCGCGAGGCGGGCGCCTTCGAGGTGCTGGTCGCGTCCGACCGGCGCCTGGCGCTGATGCGCGAGTTCGAGCAGCCGGCCGAGCTGGACGTGCATGCGCTGCTGGCCGAGCTGCGCGCGGACGTCGACTGGGTGCTGGTCGAGGGCTTCAAGCTGAGCAGCCTGCCCAAGATCGAGGTCATGCGCCGCGTCGAGCCCGGCCAGGCGCCGCGGCCGGCGCTGTACCCCGGCGACGCGCGCATCTGCGCCATCGCCACCGACCGTCCCGATCACCTGCCTGCGCCCACCGATTTGCCGGTCTTCCACCTGGACGATGCCCCCGCCGTCGCGCACTGGCTGCTGGCCGGCGGCGGGCGATTCCACTACAACCCCGAGAGCCATGGCTGACCCGAACACCCCCCGACCGCCGCTGATGTCGCTGGACGACGCCCTGGCGCGCCTGCTGTCGCATGCCGCGCCGCTGCCGGGCGCCGACGAGGCCTCGACCTTCGAGGCGGACGGCCGCGTGCTGGCGCAGGACCTGGTGGCCGGCCTCACGGTGCCGCCGCGCGACAACAGCGCGATGGACGGCTACGCCGTGCGCAGCGCCGACTGCGCCGCCGCCGATGCCGTGCTGCAGGTGGCGCAGCGCATCCCCGCCGGCACCGTCGGCCAGCCGCTGGCGGCGGGCACGGCGGCGCGCATCTTCACCGGTGCTCCGGTCCCCGAGGGCGCCGACGCCGTGGTGATGCAGGAGGACGCCGAGGCGCTGGCGGCCGAGGAGGGGACGCAGGGCCTGGGCCGCGTGCGCATCCGCCAGGTGCCGGCGGCCGGCCAGCACATCCGCCGCGCCGGCGAGGACGTGCAGGCCGGCAGCGTGGTGCTGCAGCGCGGCACCCGTCTCACGCCGCAGGCCCTCGGCCTGGCGGCCAGCATCGGCTTCGCCAGGCTGCCGCTGGCGCCGCGCCCGCGCGTGGCGCTGCTGTCGACCGGCGACGAGCTGGTCATGCCCGGCGACGTGCCGCCGGAGCAGATGCCGCCCGGCGCCATCTACAACTCCAACCGCTTCTTCATGCGCGCGCTGCTGCAGCGCCTGGGCTGCGAGGTGCAGGACCTGGGCCTGGTGCCCGACCGGCTCGACGCCACGCTGGCGGCGCTGAGCGCCGCTGCCGCGCGCAACGACGTGGTCATCACCACCGGCGGCGTTTCGGTCGGCGAAGAGGACCACGTGCGCGCTGCGGTGGAGACGCTGGGCACGCTGGAGCTGTGGTCCGTCGCGATGAAGCCCGGCAAGCCTTTCGCTTACGGCTCGATTGCGAGGCAATCGAGCCGACGCGATGCGCCGAGTGTGGGCACCCCCCCTGTGCCCCCCCGCCAAGCGAGGGGGGGCATGGACGTCTCGACGGCCTGTCACGTCTGCGGCCTGCCCGGCAACCCCGTCTCCAGCTTCATGACCTTCATGCTGCTGGTGCGCCCCTTCCTGCTGGCGCTGCAGGGCGCCGCCGCCCTCGCGCCGCCGTCCTTCGAGATGCGGGCCGACTTCGACCTGCCGCGCGCCGACCGGCGCCGCGAGTTCCTGCGCGTGCGCTGCAACGCCGAGGGCGGGCTGGACCTGTTCCCCAACCAGAGTTCGGGCGTGCTGACCTCCACCGTATGGGGCGACGGTGTGATCGACCATCCGGCCGGCCGGACCATCGCCCGCGGCGACAGCGTGCGCTTCA